>NZ_JBSGTX010000024.1:0-105882 GCF_053607625.1 Streptomyces sp. NPDC055103 | reverse complement strand
CAGCGATACACCAGTATCGGGACGACCCTCCGCCTTGCGATCGCACGCACCAGACGCCGCCCGGCCTGCCCTTCGGGCAGACGACGCTACTTTCGCAACACGCCCTAAAACCCCAGCTGCCTCGTCTCCCGCAGCCGCTCGATCGCCTCCGGCTCGCCGTCCAGCGCCACCTTCGCCACGTCCTGCCGCCCGTACAGGTACATCATCAGCTCACCCGGCTCCCCGGAGGCCGTCACCACCGGAGTGCCCTTGTGCGCCACCGCCGTCTGGCCGTTCGGGCGGCGCAGCACCAGACCGACCGGCGCCTTCCGGCCGAGCAGCCGGGCCGCCTTCTCCAGACGCGACCAGAGGACGTTCGCGAAGACCGGATCGAGCTCCCGCGCCGACCAGTCCGGCTGGGCGCGGCGTACGTCCTCGGCGTGGACGTAGAACTCGACGACGTTCGCCCCCTCGTCCACCTGCTTGATCGTGAAGGGCGAGAACCGCGGCGGACCCGTACGGATGAGCTGGATCAGTTCCTCGTACGGCTTCTCGGCGAACTCCGCCGTCACCCGGTCCATCCGCTCCTTCAGCGCCGGCACGACCGCACCCGCCGCCGCGTCCGGCCGCCGCTCCCGCACCACCACATGGGCGGCCAGGTCCCGGGTCCGCCACCCCTCGCAGAGCGTGGGCGCGTCCGGGCCCGCCGCCTCCAACAGATCGGCGAGCAGAAGCCGTTCACGTTTCGCATGCGTCGACATGCCCGCCAGCGTACGACCGGGGCCACCGGTCCGCCCAGTGGACATCGCGCCGGACACCACCCCCGGGCGCGGCACAATGGCGCCATGAGCAGCAATCTCGACCCGGCCATCGCCGCCCGCCTCAAGCGCAGCCCCGACGGGCTCGTGCCCGCCATCGCCCAGCAGTACGACACCGGCGAGGTGCTGATGCTCGGCTGGATGGACGACGAGGCCCTCCACCGCACCCTCACCACCGGCCGTTGCACCTACTGGTCCCGCAGCCGCAACGAGTACTGGGTCAAGGGCGACACCTCAGGGCACGTCCAGCACGTCAAGTCCGTCGCCCTCGACTGCGACGCCGACACCGTCCTCGTCAAGGTCGACCAGGTCGGAGCCGCCTGCCACACCGGCGACCGCACCTGCTTCGACGCCGACGTGCTCCCGCTCTCCCAGTAAGGTCTGGCGCCATGGATCTCGAGACCTTCCGCAAGCTGGCGGCCGACCGCCGCGTCATCCCCGTCAGCCGCAGGCTCCTCGCGGACGGCGACACCCCGGTCGGGCTCTACCGCAAGCTCGCCGCCGAACGCCCCGGCACCTTCCTCCTCGAATCCGCGGAGAACGGCCGCAGCTGGTCCCGCTACTCCTTCATCGGGGTCCGCAGCGACGCCACCCTCACCGTCCGGGACGGCGAGGCCCACTGGCTCGGCACCCCGCCCGTCGGCGTCCCCACGGACGGCGACCCGCTCCAGGCCCTGCGCGCCACCGTCGAGACCCTCCACACCCCGCGCGGCCCCGAGCCCGGCCTGCCCCCGTTCACCGGCGGCATGGTCGGCTACCTCGGCTACGACATCGTCCGCCGCCTGGAGAAGATCGGGGACTCCACCCGCGACGACCTGGAGCTCCCCGAGCTCACGATGCTCCTCACCAGCGACCTCGCGGTCCTCGACCACTGGGACGGCACGGTCCTGCTGATCGCCAACGCGATCAACCACAACGACCTGGAGACCGGCGTCGACGAGGCGTACGCGAACGCCGTCGCCCGCCTCGACGCCATGGAGGCCGACCTGGCCCGCCCGGTCGCCACCGCCCCCGCCACCCTCCCGGCCTCCGAGCTCCCCGGGTTCACGGCCCTCTGGGGCGGCGCCGCCTACCAGGACGCCGTCGAGGACATCAAGGAGCGCATCCGGGCCGGCGAGGCCTTCCAGGTCGTCCCCTCCCAGCGCTTCGAGACCCCGTGCGCCGCCTCCGCGCTCGACGTCTACCGGGTCCTGCGGGCCACCAACCCGTCCCCGTACATGTACCTCTTCCGCTTCGAGAACGGCTTCGACGTCGTCGGATCCAGCCCCGAGGCCCTCGTCAAGGTCGAGGACGGGCACGCGATGCTCCACCCCATCGCCGGCACCCGGCACCGCGGCGCCACCCCGCAGGAGGACCACGACCTCGCCGAGGAGCTGCTCGCCGACCCCAAGGAGCGCGCCGAGCACCTCATGCTCGTCGACCTCGGCCGCAACGACCTCGGCCGGGTCTGCGCGCCCGGCTCGGTGGAGGTCGTCGACTTCATGTCCGTCGAGCGCTACTCGCACGTCATGCACATCGTCTCCACCGTGACCGGCAGGGTCGCCGAGGGCCGGACCGCCTTCGACGTCCTCACCGCCTGCTTCCCGGCCGGCACGCTCTCCGGGGCGCCCAAGCCCCGCGCCATGCAGATCATCGAGGAGCTCGAACCCTCCCGGCGCGGCCTGTACGGCGGATGTGTCGGTTATCTCGATTTCGCCGGCGACGCCGACACGGCCATCGCCATCCGCACCGCCCTGCTGCGCGACGGAACCGCGTACGTGCAGGCCGGAGCGGGTGTCGTCGCGGATTCCGATCCGGTCGCCGAGGACAACGAGTGCCGCAACAAGGCCGCGGCCGTCCTCCGCGCCGTACACACCGCCAACCGGATGAACGGCTCCTGACCACGTAGGGGATAGTGGGGTACGTGAGTGCCGTACCCGTACCCGTACCCCAGCCCCGGGCAGCCCGTGTGGCCGCCCCCACCGGCGGCGGCCGTCGCAGCCTGGCCGCGGCCCTCCTGCTCGGCGCCCTCGGCGCCACCGTCGTCCTCCTCTCGGCCGGCCAGATCTGGGCGGAGGGCGTCGCGTCCGTCGGCGGCGGCACCGTCCCCGTCGAGGCCGACGGCGGCGCCGTCACCGGTGTGCCGACCGCCCTCGCGATCGTCGGTCTCGCCGCGCTCTTCGCCGTCTTCGCCGTCCGCCGCACCGGCCGCACCCTCGTCGCCGCGCTCCTCGCGCTGAGCGGCGCGGGCGCCGCGCTCGCCGCGGTCCTCGGCGCCTCCGACAGCTCCGCCCTGAACGCCGAGGCCGCCCGGATCAGCGGCGACACGGCCGCCGCCGTCGCCGGTCTGACCCACACCGCCTGGCCGTACGTCACGGCCGCCGGCGCCGTCCTCATCCTGCTCGCCGGGCTCCTCGCCCTGCGCTTCGGCACGACCTGGCCGGCGATGGGCGGCCGCTACGAGCGGTCGGGCGCCCCGCGCACCGGACGCAAGGCCCCCGCGGTCGACCCGGACCGCCCCGAGGACCTCTGGAAGGCCCTGGACCGCGGCGAGGATCCCACCCGCGGCGAGTGAGGTGACGGAGGTGATCCGGCGGGCCGACCGCGACGCGTGATCGTCCGGGCACCCCCGATTCATCCTCGCGCGCCCGCGTGCGGGACAATGGGCACCGAGTGTCCGCGCACGCGGGACCTCACCACCGAGCAACAGCAACGAGGAGCAACTCATGGCGGGCAGCGCCCACGGACACACCCCGGCCGCCTGGACCGGTGTCATCATCTCCTTCATCGGCTTCTGCATCGCCGGCGTCTTCATGGTGGCCGCCAACCAGCCCGGATTCTGGGCCGGCATGGGTGTCATCGTGCTCGGCGGCATCGTCGGACTCGCGATGAAGGCGGCGGGCCTCGGCATGCCGAAGGAGTCGGCGGCCGTCGCCGCCGCCCGCGAGGCCGCGACCGCGACCGCGCAGGCCCGTTCCTGACGCGACACGACGTACCCGAGAGCGCAGTCCGGCCGTGCCGGGCTGCGCTCTCGCGCGTCACGGGCGAGAATCACCGGGTGGACCCGCAGCCGACGGCCGAAGCCGAGACCGACGATTCCCTCGCCCGACCGGGTGAATCCGTCCGGGCGCACGCCCCGGCCCCGGCCGCACCCCCCGGACCCTCGGTATCTCCCGGACCCGCCGTACCTCCGGGACCCGACGTACCGCCCGGACCCGTCCCGGCCGCGCTCGCCGGACCCGCCGCACCACCCTTCCCCCCGGCCTTCCCCCCGGCCTTCCCTCCGAGGCCACGACCGCTCACCCGGCGGCTGCTCGCGCCGGTCGCCACCCTCGCCGGGGTCGCCGCCGCCTTCGCGTACGTCGGGACCGTCGACCCCAACGAACCCGGGCACTACCCGGTCTGTCCGCTGCTCCGCTTCACCGGCCTCTACTGCCCCGGGTGCGGCGGACTCCGCAGCGCCCACGCCTTCGCCCACGGCGACCTCCCGGCCGCCCTGGGTGCCAACGCCCTCGCCGTCATCGGCTACGGCCTCTTCGCCGTCGTCATGGTCCTGTGGCTGATTCGCGCCGTCCGCGGGGTGCCGATGCGCCTCGCGATCTCCCCGGTCTGGTGGTGGGGGGTCGGGGCCGTACTCGCTCTCTTCACCCTGGTCCGGAACCTTCCCTTCGGCTCCGCGCTGGCCCCGTGAGGGCCCGCGCGCTCCCCGACGAACCCCTACGGGAGTCCCAGCAGGTGGGACGCCACTCCGGCCGATGCGAGTCCGGGGCCGTCCTGCGGATAGGATCGATGTGGCTGAACCTGGTTCCTCATCACCATCACCGTCCCGGAAGGGGGCCCCTCGCGTGAGTGTGCTCGACGAGATCATCGAAGGCGTACGCGCCGACCTCGCAGAGCGGCAGGCGCGGGTCACCCTCGACGAGCTCAAGGAGCGCGCCGCCAAGGCGCCGCAGGCCAAGGACGGCGTCGCCGCACTGCGCGGCGACGGCGTCAAGGTGATCTGCGAGGTCAAGCGCTCCAGCCCGTCCAAGGGCGCGCTCGCCGCGATCGCCGACCCCGCGGGGCTCGCCGCGGACTACGAGGCGGGCGGCGCGGCCGTCATCTCCGTCCTCACGGAAGAGCGCCGCTTCGGCGGCTCCCTCGCCGACCTGGAGGCCGTGCGCGCCCGGGTCGACATCCCCGTCCTGCGCAAGGACTTCATCGTCACCGCGTACCAGCTCTGGGAAGCCCGGGCGTACGGAGCGGATCTCGCGCTCCTCATCGTCTCCGCCCTGGAGCAGGAGGCGCTGGTCTCCCTCATCGAGCGTGCCGAGTCCATCGGGCTGACCCCGCTGGTCGAGGTCCACGACGAGGACGAGGTCGAGCGCGCGGTCGACGCGGGCGCCCGGATCATCGGCGTCAACGCCCGCGACCTCAAGACCCTCAAGGTCGACCGCACGACCTTCGAGCGCGTCGCCCCCGAGATCCCGGCGCACATCGTCAAGATCGCCGAGTCCGGTGTCCGGGGCCCGCACGACCTCATCGCCTACGCCAACGCGGGCGCCGACGCGGTCCTGGTCGGCGAGTCCCTCGTCACCGGCCGCGACCCGAAGGCAGCCGTCGCCGACCTGGTCGCCGCCGGCGCCCACCCGGCGCTCCGCCACGGCCGGAGCTGACCCTGACATGACCGCCGTCCGCGCCACGCCGACCCCTCCGGGCACCGCCCGGGGGGCCGTCGGCGTGCCGTCGGCGGCCGGCGGACTGCGTACCTCCGTACCCGCCCCGCACGCCCCGCTGGCCAGGGGCTGCCGACCGCGTGGCTGCCGCGCACCCGCCCGCCGTGTCCACGGCCGCCGGGTCCGGTACGTGATCGGCGACGAGCCCGGCCAGGTCAACGGCATGCGATGGCGCCCGCGCCTCGCGCGCACCCTCACGAACACCACCACCGCCTAGCCCCCTCCGTGCGGGCTGTGCCCCCGCCACCACCACCCCCGTGTGGGCAATCGTCCCGCTGGCCTGGGGGTCCCCCCTCTGGGGGAGGGTGGGCACACGGGACGGCGCCCTTTCGCGGGCGCCTCCGCTCCCAGTGCCTGCCCGCGCCACCAGCGAGGCGCACACCGGGGTGCGGGTCAGGGCGCGGAAGCCCAGGCCCGGCAAGGGGCGCCGTCCCGTTGTGCCCACCCTCCCCCAGAGGGGGACCCCCAGCCCAGCGGAACGACTGCCCACAACGGGCGGGGTCGTAGCCGGCAACGGGCGGCCGTGGTCCGCAACGGTGCGGCGTGGTGACGTACGTGATGGGTTCGCGCGCATACCGTGACCATCTACCGCACGCGATCCGGGGCACCCGCCCCGCGAGGAGCATCCGCATGTCCAGCGAGTTCTTCATTCCGGACCCGGAGGGTCAGATCCCCACCGCCGAGGGCTACTTCGGCGCCTACGGCGGCAAGTTCATCCCGGAGGCCCTCGTCGCCGCCGTGGACGAGGTCGCCGTCGAGTACGACAAGGCCAAGTCCGACCCCGAGTTCGCCCGTGAGCTCAACGACCTCATGGTCAACTACACCGGCCGCCCGAGCGCCCTCACCGAGGTCCCCCGGTTCGCCGAGCACGCCGGCGGTGCCCGGATCTTCCTCAAGCGCGAGGACCTCAACCACACCGGCTCGCACAAGATCAACAACGTGCTGGGTCAGGCCCTGCTGACCAAGCGCATGGGCAAGACGCGGGTCATCGCCGAGACCGGCGCCGGTCAGCACGGCGTGGCCACCGCCACCGCCTGCGCCCTCTTCGGGCTCGAGTGCACCATCTACATGGGCGAGATCGACACCCAGCGCCAGGCCCTCAACGTGGCCCGGATGCGGATCCTCGGCGCCGAGGTCGTCGCCGTGAAGTCCGGCAGCCGCACCCTCAAGGACGCCATCAACGAGGCGTTCCGCGACTGGGTCGCCAACGTCGACAGGACCCACTACCTGTTCGGCACCGTCGCCGGCCCGCACCCCTTCCCCGCCATGGTCCGCGACTTCCACCGCGTCATCGGCGTCGAGGCCCGCCGCCAGCTCCTGGAGCGCGCCGGCCGCCTCCCCGACGCGGCGATCGCGTGCGTCGGCGGCGGCTCCAACGCCATCGGCCTCTTCCACGCCTTCGTCCCGGACGCGGACGTGCGCCTGATCGGCTGCGAGCCGGCCGGCCACGGCGTCGAGACCGGCGAGCACGCGGCCACCCTCACCGCCGGCGAGCCCGGCATCCTGCACGGCTCGCGCTCGTACGTCCTCCAGGACGAGGAGGGCCAGATCACCGAGCCGTACTCGATCTCCGCGGGCCTCGATTACCCCGGCATCGGCCCCGAGCACGCGTACCTCAAGGACAGCGGGCGCGGCGAGTACCGCGCCGTCACCGACGACGCGGCCATGCAGGCACTGCGCCTGCTCTCCCGCACCGAGGGCATCATCCCGGCCATCGAGTCGGCGCACGCCCTCGCCGGCGCCCTGGAGGTCGGCAAGGAGCTCGGCAAGGACGCGTTGCTCCTCGTCAACCTCTCGGGGCGCGGCGACAAGGACATGGACACGGCCGCCCGCTACTTCGGCCTGTACGACGGGGAGGGCTCCAAGTGACGACCGGAAACATCCAGCTCCTGAGCGACACCCTCGCCAAGGCCAAGGCCGACAACAGGGCGGCGCTCATCGCCTACCTGCCGGCCGGCTTCCCGACCGTCGACGGCGGCATCGCGGCCGTCAAGGCCGCTTTCGACGGCGGCGCTGACGTCGTCGAGGTCGGTCTGCCGCACAGCGACCCGGTCCTCGACGGCCCGGTCATCCAGACGGCCGACGACATCGCCCTGCGTGGCGGCGTCAAGATCGCCGACGTCATGCGGACGGTCAAGGAGGCCCACGAGGCCACCGGAAAGCCCGTCCTCGTCATGACGTACTGGAACCCGATCGACCGGTACGGCATCGAGCGCTTCACCGAGGAGCTCGCCGCGGCCGGCGGCGCGGGCTGCATCCTGCCCGACCTGCCGGTCCAGGAGTCCGCCGTCTGGCGCGAGAACGCCGACAAACGCGGTCTCGCCACCGTCTTCGTCGTCGCGCCCAGCAGCAAGGACGAGCGCCTCGCCACCATCACGACGGCCGGCTCCGGCTTCGTCTACGCCGCCTCGCTCATGGGGGTCACCGGCACCCGTGAGTCGGTCGGCGAGCAGGCCGCCGACCTCGTCCGCCGCACCCGCGCCACCTCCGGACTGCCGGTGTGCGTCGGGCTCGGCGTCTCCAACGCCACCCAGGCGAAGGAGGTCGCCGGCTTCGCCGACGGCGTCATCGTCGGCTCCGCCTTCGTCCAGCGGATCCTCGACGCCGAGGGCGACGAGGCCGCCGGGCTCGCCGCCGTAAGGGAACTGGCGGGCGAACTCGCGGCCGGCGTGCGGCGCGTTTCGTAACCCATTTGGGTGGATCTGGAACCGGGGAGGCACGTACGTGCCTCCCCGGTTCGTTGCTGTGGGCGTGAGCGAGAAGAACCGTGGTGACGGTAATCGGAGCGCGCGGGAGCGCCTCCAGCAGCAGCGCGAGCGCGACAGGGCCCGCGAGAAGCAGCGGCGCGTCCTCATCGTGTCGGCGGCGGTGGTCGGGGTCCTCGGCCTGGCCGCGGTCGTCGGGGTGATCGCCGCGAACAGCGGCGACGAAGGCGGCTCGGACAAGGCCGGACCGGTGGTCGCGCCGACGGGGGCCGTCGGGGGCGACAAGCCGGCCATCCCCACGGGCAAGGCGGACGCCCCGTCGACACTCGCGATCTGGGAGGACTTCCGCTGCCCGGCGTGCGCCCAGTTCGAGAACGTCATGCGGGACGCCATCCACGAGCTGGAGGCCTCCGGAGCGCTCAAGACCGAGTACCACCTCGCCACCCTCATCGACGGGAACATGGGTGGCAGCGGCTCGCTCCGCGCGGCGAACGCGGCCGCGTGCTCCCAGGACGTGGGGAAGTTCACCGCGTACCACGACACGCTCTACATCAACCAGCCGCCGGAGACGGACGACGCCTTCGGGAAGAACGCCAAACTGCTCGAACTGGCTGCGAAGGTCCCCGGGCTCGACACGCCCGCCTTCCGCGGCTGCGTCGAGGACGGCACGCACGACAGCTGGGTCGCGAAGTCGAACGAGGCCTTCCAGAGCGGCGGCTTCCGCGGCACGCCCACCGTCCTCCTCAACGGAGAATCGATCTTCCCGACGAAGGGGGACGAGCAGATCTCCCCGGAGAACCTGAAGAAGTGGGTCGCCGAGGCCAACAAGGGCAAGAAGCCCGGTACGGCCTCGCCGTCGGCGCCCGCGGCCGGTTCCCCGTCCGCCTCCTCGGCGGGTTAGTTACCCATACGTTGCCGGGTGGGCTGCCATCGCGCCCGCCCGGCAGGGTAGCGTCGGTCCTGCCATGGACCTTGCCTATATTCCCAGCCCGTCGACCGGCGTGATCAACCTCGGACCGATCCCGCTGCGCGGCTATGCCTTCTGCATCATCATCGGTGTCTTCGTCGCCGTCTGGTACGGCAACAAGCGCTGGATCGCCCGGGGCGGCACCGCCGGCACCGTGGCCGACATCGCCGTCTGGGCGGTGCCCTTCGGCCTCGTCGGCGGACGCCTCTACCACGTGATCACCGACTACCAGCTGTACTTCAGCGAGGGTGAGAACTGGGTCGACGCCTTCAAGATCTGGGAGGGCGGCCTCGGTATCTGGGGCGCCGTCGCGCTCGGCGCGGTGGGTGCCTGGATCGGCTGCCGTCGACGGGGCATCCCGCTCCCGGCGTACGCGGACGCGATCGCGCCCGGCATCGCCCTCGCCCAGGCCATCGGCCGCTGGGGCAACTGGTTCAACCAGGAGCTCTACGGAAAGCCGACCGACGTCCCCTGGGCCCTGAAGATCACCGAGAGCGCGAACCGCGAGGCCGGGCTCTACCACCCGACCTTCCTGTACGAGTCGCTCTGGTGCGTCGGCGTCGCCGCCCTGGTCGTCTGGGCCGACCGCCGCTTCAAGCTGGGCCACGGGCGCGCCTTCGCGCTCTACGTCGCCGCGTACTGCGCGGGCCGCGTCTGGACCGAGTACCTGCGCATCGACGACGCGCACCACGTGCTCGGCCTGCGGCTGAACGTGTGGACGGCCATCATCGTCTTCCTGCTCGCGGTGACCTACATCGTGATCTCGGCGCGGATCCGCCCGGGGCGCGAGGAGATCGTGGAGCCCAGGGCCGAGAAGGCCGGGGAGACCGGGGAGGCCGACAAGGCCGGCGACTCCGACGATGACGGTGTCGCCGGTGACGACGAGCCCTCCGACGCCGTCGCGGACGCCGCGCCGGACGGGACCGTCGACCTCGACAAGAACAAGGACGCGGACGTGGAGCACGGTGCCGACAACGGTGCCGGGTCGGCCGCCAAGAGCTGATCCTCCTTCGTCGCAGGGCCGTCGGGACCGAGAGGTTCCGGCGGCCCTTTTCGTGTACGGGGGTACGGGGATCAGGCCGCGCGGGCGGCGAGGGCGAGGACCCGGTGGGCGCCCTCCACGATCGCCGCGTCGACGAAGCGGCCGTCAGGGAGGGCCAGGGCGCCCCGCTCGGTCTCGGCCGCGGCGACGACCTCCCGCGCCGCGTCGATCTCCTGCGGGGTGGGGAGGTAGGCGCGTTCGATGACGGGAAGCTGGCGGGGGTGGATCGCAGCCCGGCCGAGAAAGCCCATCGCCCGGCCCCGGGCGCAGCCGGCGGCCAGCGCGTCGAGGTCGCCGATGTCGGGGTGGACCGACTGTGCCGGGGGTGGCAGGGCGGCCGCGCGGGCCGCGACCACCACGCGGCTGCGCGGCCAGTCGAGGCCGCTGTCGTCCCGTACTCCCAGGTCGGCGCGGAGGTCGGCCTCGCCGAGCGCGATGCCGCGCACGGCGGGGTGGGCGGTGGCGATGGCGTAGGCGTGCTCCACGGCGAGGGCGTTCTCCAGGAGCGGGTAGAGGGGGAGACCGGGGGCGAGGCCGACGATCCGGTGGATGTCAGTGGCGTGTGTCACCTTGGGTACACGGAGTCCGCAGAGGCCGGGGAGGGGGGCCAGGGTGGGGATGTCGTGCGGGGAGTGGACGCGGACGTGCACCGGGACGGGGTGGGCGTCGGCGAGCAGATCCACCGTCGCGTCGAGGGCGTACGCCTTGCGGTGCGGTGCGACCGCGTCCTCCAGGTCGACGATGACGACGTCGGCGCCGGAGGTCAGGGCTTTCTCCACGACCCGGGGGCGGTCGCCGGGGACGTACAGCCAGGTGAGGGGAGTGCGCAGCCGGTTCATACCGTTCATCCGGCTCACACCGCTCCCTGGGCGCGGAGGGCGTCGATCTCGGCGGGGGTGAGGCCGAGTTCGGTGAGGACGTCGGTGGTGTCGGCGCCGTGCGGGCGGCCGGGCCAGCGGATTCCGCCCGGGGTCTCGGAGAGCCGGAAGAGCACGTTCTGCATCTTGATCGGGCCGAGTTCCGGGTCCTGCACCTCGGTGACGGTGCCGAGCGCCCGGTACTGCGGATCGTCGAGGACGTCCCGGACGTCGTAGACCGGAGCGATGGCGGCCTCGGCCTTCTCGAAGGCGTCCATGGCCTCGTCGCGGGTGTGGCGCGCGATCCAGGTGCCGACCGCCTCGTCGAGGACGTCCGCGTGTGCGGCGCGGCCCGCACCGTCGGCGAACCACGGCTCGTCGACGAGCTCCGGGCGGCCGACGAGGCGCAGCACGCGCTCGGCGATCGACTGGGCGGAGGTGGAGACGGCGACCCAGGAGTCGTCGGAGGTCCGGTAGGTGTTGCGCGGGGCGTTGTTGCGGGAGCGGTTGCCGGTGCGGGGCTGGACGTATCCGAGCTGGTCGTACCAGAGGGGGTGGGGTCCGATGACGGAGAGCATCGGTTCGATGATCGCCATGTCGACGACCTGGCCGCGGCCGGTCGTGGTCCTGGCGGTGAGCGCGGTCATCACCGCGTACGCGGTGGCGAGGGCGGCGATCGAGTCGGCGAGGCCGAAGGGGGGCAGGGTGGGCGGGCCCTCGGGCTCGCCGGTGATGGCGGCGAAGCCGCTCATCGCCTCGGCGAGGGTGCCGAAGCCGGGGCGGTGGGAGTACGGACCGAACTGGCCGAAGCCGGTGACGCGGGCGAGGACGAGACGCGGGTTGACGGTGGACAGCTCCTCCCAGCCCAGACCCCAGCGTTCCAGGGTGCCGGGGCGGAAGTTCTCCACGATCACGTCCGCTTCGGCGGCGAGGGCGAGGAGGGTGTCGCGGCCGCCGGGTGAGGAGAGATCGAGGGTGATCGTCCGCTTGTTCCGGCCGAGGACCTTCCACCACAGACCGACGCCGTCCTTGGCGGGGCCGTGGCCGCGGGACGGATCGGGCTTGCGGGGGTGTTCGACCTTGATGACGTCGGCGCCGAAGTCACCGAGCATCGTGGCCGCGATCGGGCCGGCGAAGAGGGTCGCCAGGTCCAGGACGCGCAGTCCGTGGAGGGGCGGCGCGGCGGGGGCGGGGGAGTGCGGGGCTGCGGGCTGCGGGGTGGTCGTCATACGGGGTCGGCCTCCAGGTCGCCGAGGGAGCCGAAGGCCGCCTCGATCTCGGTCCGGTACGGCATCGAGGTCGACGCGCCCTCGCGCTGGACGGAGAGCGCGGCGGCGGTCTGCGCCCAGGCGAGCGCCTCGGGGACGGGCCGGCCCTCGCCGAGGGCGACCGCGAGGGCGCCGACGAAGGTGTCGCCGGCGGCGGTGGTGTCGACGGCCTTGACGCGGGGGGCGGGCACGGTGACCGGTTCGGCGCCCCGGGCCGCGTACAGGCTGCCGGCCGCGCCCAGGGTGACGACGACCTCGGGGACGTCCCGCAGCAGGACCTGGGCGGCGGCGCGGGGGTCGGTGAGTCCGGTGAGCGCGGCGGCCTCGTGCTCGTTGGGCACCAGCAGGTCCGTGACGGCGAGGAGTTCGGGAGGGAGCGGCTGGGCGGGGGCGGGGGTGAGGACGGTGCGGACGCCGAGACGGCGGGCGGTCGCGGCGCCCTCGGTGACGACGGTGAGGGGGAGTTCGAGCTGGAGGAGCAGGGCGTCGGCGGTGCCGATGAGGGCCTCGTCGCCATGACTGAGGGAGACGACGGTGGCGTTGGCTCCGGGGACGACGACGATCGCGTTGCCGCCCTCGTCGTCGACGACGATGTGGGCGGTGCCGGACGGGCCCTCGGCGGTGCGCAGGAGGTCGGTGTCGACCGAGCAGTGCTCCAGGTTGGCCCGGAGGCGTACGCCGAAGTCGTCCGCGCCGACCGCGCCGATCATCGACACCTCGGCGCCGGCGCGGGCGGCGGCGACGGCCTGGTTGGCGCCCTTGCCGCCGGGGATCGTGCGGAACGCGCGGCCGGTGACCGTCTCGCCGCGGGCGGGGGCCCTCGACACATAGGCGACGAGGTCCATGTTCATGCTGCCGAGTACGACGATGCCGGTCATGGGCGTACTGCCTCCAGGTGTGTCAGTTCGGCCAGGGTGTCGAAGCCGATGCCGTCGAAGGACGGGACCGAGGTCGCGAGACGGTTCTTGAGGGGGGTGGTCCAGCGGTCGGGCAGCCGGTCGGGGTGGCCGGCGAGGAGCCCGGCGACCGAGCCGGCGGTGGCGCCGTTGGAGTCGGTGTCCCAGCCGCCCGAGACCGCCGCGCAGACGGAGCGGGAGAAGTCCCCGTCGCCGTGGGTGAGGGCGGCGGCGAGCAGGGCGGCGTTGGGGACGGCATGGACCCAGTGGTACCCGCCGAGCTCGGCGTGCAGGCGGTCGACGACGGTGTCGAAGTCGCCCTCCTCGCGGGCGGCCGCGATGCCCAGGCGGACGGCCCGGGCGAGGCGGGAGCGCGGCGGGATCACGGTCAGGCCGGTCGCGAGCGAGCGGTGGACGTCGGCGGTGCCGGTCGCGGCGGCGGCGAGGGTGGCGGCGACGAACATGGCGCCGTAGACGCCGTTCGCGGTGTGGGTGAGCGCCGCGTCCCGGTACGCCTGCGCCGCGGCGGCGACGGGGTCGCCCGGGTGGGTCCAGCCGTGGACGTCCGCGCGGATCTGGGCGCCGATCCACTCGCGGAAGGGGTTGCGGTGGACGGCGGTGAGCGGGGGCTCGACGCCGTCGAGGAGGTTGCGGTAGGCGACGCGCTCGGCCGTGAAGGTGCGGCCGGCGGGGAGTTCGTCGAGCCAGAGGCGGGCGACGTCGGTGGTGGTGAAGCCGCGGCCGTACCGCTGGAGGAGCAGGAGGTTGAGAAGGGGGTAGTTGAGGTCGTCGTCCTCGGGCATCCCGTCGATGTTCTCGGCGAGGGAGGTGGTGGCGGAGCGACGGTTCCAGGGATGCGCGGCGAGCAGCTCCGGCGGCACGCCACGGGCGGTGAACCAGCCGGAGAGGGGCCAGTTGCCGGTGGCGCGGGCGAGGGCGCGGATCGCGGGCAGGGGCAGCTTCTCGACGGGCTTGCCGAGCAGGCACCCGACGGCCCGCCCGAGCCAGGCGGCGTGCAGCCGATGGAGCAGAGCGCCGCTTTCCCCCACCCCGCCCCTCCCCGAAACCCTGACGGGACCGGGGGCTCCGCCCCCGACCCCCCGGGGCCCCGGGGATGACACGGCCTGGATGTCGGGCAGTGGCGTCGGTTCGTGTGGCGTCGTCGGGGTGGGGAGGGACGCCAGGGTGTCCAGGAGTTCCTCCGCCAGGGGGCGGAGGTCCGGGCGGGGCTCGGAGGAGGCGCCGGCCGTCGCCGGGGCAGGGGGGCCGCCCGCCGCGTACCAGCGGGTGGCGATCGCGTGGGCGTCGCGGCCGTCCTCCTCCGCCTGGCGGAGCTCGTGGCCCACCAGGTCCTCCGGTTGCACCCAGGTCAGCCGGAGGGTCATCGGTCCGCGCTCGTCAGCGTCGCGAACGCCGACTCGTGTGCGCGGCGCGCCTCCTCGTCCTGGGCGAAGACCTCGCGGGTCACCCGGGCCAGCGCGGCCGCCGGGGCGTGGAGGTCGAGCCGGCTCGCCTCCGCGACGCGCTTCGCCCAGTCGGCGGGGACGGCGGACTCTCCCCGCAGGGCGCCCACGATCGCGCCCGCCATCGTGGCGATCGAGTCGCAGTCACGGCCGTAGTTGACCGAGCCCAGGACCGTACGGCGGTAGTCGCCCTGGCCGACGAGGAGCATGCCGAGGGCGATCGGGAGTTCCTCGATCGCGTGCAGGCGGGACGGGCGGCGGGCGCCGAGGGAGGGGGCGCGGTAGTCGGGGCCGACCGTGTCGAAGGGGGCCACCGCCGCGCGCAGGGGGGCGAGGGCGGACTCGAAGTCCGTGTGGCGGGCCGCCGCTTCGGCGACGGCCTCGATCGCCGACCTGGTGCCGTCCTTCGCGAGGGAGAGGACCGTGTCGACGACCGTGCGGGGCGTCGCGCCCGGTGCGCACGCCGCGGCGACCGCCGCCGCGAACACGCCGGCCGCCTCCCGGCCGTACGACGACTGGTGCGCTCCCGCGACGTCGAGGGCCTCGGCGTAGGCCGCCGCGGGGTGGGCGGCGTTGACGAGTCCGACCGGCGCCATGTACATCGCGGCGCCGCAGTTGACGATGTTGCCGTCGCCGGCCTCGCGCGGGTCCACGTGGCCGTAGTGGAGCCGGGCCACGAGCCACTTCTCGGCGAGGAAGATCCGCTGGAGGGGGAGGGCCTCGGCCTCCAGCTCCGGGATCCAGACGGGGGAGCCCATGAGTTCCGGGACGAGGAAGTCCGCGACCGCGTACGCGTCGAGGTGGCCGCGGACCTTCTCGTACACCCGGATCAGGGCGTGGGTCATCAAGGTGTCGTCGGTGACGTGCCCGTCGCCCTTGTGGTACGGCGCGATCGGACGGGCCGTGCGCCAGTCCTCGCCGTTCCAGGGGCCGACGATCCCGGTGACGCGGCCGCCGTGGCGTTCCAGGATCTGCTGGGGGGTGTAGCCCTCGACGGGGCCGCCGAGCGCGTCGCCGACGGCGGCCCCGAGGAGGCTTCCGGTGATCCTGTCATCCAGGCTGGGCACATCCAGTGTGGGTGTCATGTCGGAATTGTCCACCTGGGGCGGCCGGTTCCGTGGCTCCTAGCAGCCCGGCGAGTTCGACCAGGTCCGTTCCCGCGAGTCGCGGCAGCGCGCAGCCCGCGAGCGTCCGGCAGGCCTCGCGCCAGGTCGCCGGGACCGAACGGCCGCCGCCCAGGGTGCCGGTGAGGGCGCCGGCGAGCGCGGGGGCGGAGTCCGCGACCCGGGAGAGGCAGACGGCGGCCGGGACCGCCGCCGTCATCTCGCCCCGCGCGGCGAGCGCGAGGGCGAGGGCGACGGGGACGGTCTCGGCGGCGGCGATGCCGTAGCTGTAGACGTGGTCCACGATCTGGTGCTCCAGGAGCGGGACCAGTTCGAAGGCCGAACCCGCGGTTCGGGCGAGCTCTACGGCGTACCGGGCGTTGCGGCCGATCTCGGTGGCGGGCGGGAGTTCGGCGAGCGCCGCCTCGACGGCCTCCTCCACCGTCGCCCCGCCGAGGGCCGCGGCGACGGCCGCCGCCGTCGCGCGGGCCCCGTGGACGCCGTCCCCGTCCTGGGTGTACCGGGCGTCGAACTCGGCGAGTTCCGCGGCGGCGTGCGGGTCGCCGGGATGGACGACGGCGAGGACGGCGGCCCGGACGCAGGCGGCGTCGTCGAAGTAGTGCGGGTTGTCGTGGCCGGTGGCGGGCGGGCGCAGGCCGGTGGCGAGGTTGCCGAGCCCGGCGCGTACGGAGATCCGGGCGCGGAGGGGGAGGACGGCGGACTCGACCTCGGGGGCGCGGTCGGCGGCGGCGGCGACCTGGCCGGCGAGGGCGTTCCAGGCGAGGTCGACGGCGGCGCGGAGGCGGCGCTCCGGGGGGAGGCCGGCGAAGACGGGGCCGAAGGCGGTGAGGATCGCCTCGGCGGTGAAGGCCGCCCACTCGGCGTCGTCGGAGGGGCCGAGGCGGAGGGGTTCGGGGGGCTGGTTGAGGGCGATGGGGACGGGGAGGGTGGTCGTCGCGTTCTGCTCCGCGAAGGTGTCGAGTTCGCGGGTGAGGCGGCGGGTCCACTCCGGCATGCGGGCGGCGCGGTGGCGGGCGGCGGGCCAGCCGGCGGCGTCGCCCGCGGCGAGCCCGATGAGGAGGCCCTCGACGGCGTCGCGGCCGGCCCTGCGGGTGGCCTCGGGCTCGGGGGCCTCGTGGGTGCGGCCCCACGAACCGGTGCCGCGGACCGAGGCGGGGTGCAGCGGGTCGGCGCCCGGCAACGGGCGGTCGGGGTCCTGCGGGTCACCGAGCAGAGGGCCGGCACCCGGCATCGGGGGCTGTGCCCACCCGCCCCCAGAGGGGGGACCCCCACGCGCTGCGGGACGATTGCCGACAGGGGCGGTGGCGAGGTCCACGACGGCGGTGGCGAGGTCCACGGCGGTGGTGGCGGTGTCCGGGGTGGTGGCGCCTACGGCGGTGGTGGCGAGGTCCACGGCGGTGGTGGCGGTGTCCGGGGTGGTGGCGCCTACGGCGGTGGTGGCGAGGTCCACGGCGGTGGTGGCCAGGTCCGCAGCGGCGGTGCCCGCAGCGGTGGTGGCGAGGTCCACGGCGGTGGTGCCCACGGTGGTGGTGGCCAGGTCCACAGCAGTGATGCCCACGGCAGCGGTGCCGAGGTCCACGGTGGTGGCGCCCACCGCGGTGCCGGGCGTAGTCGTGTTCGCGCTCATGACAGGGTTTCCTCCGGGGTCAGCAGGTCCGCTACGTCCAGGACGTGGTAGCCGCGCATCGAGGGCAGGCAGCTGCCGGTGACCGGGGCGATGGCTGTCGCCCATTCCTCCGGGATCGCCGCCGCGCCCGACATCGCCCCGGCGAGGGCGCCCGCGACCGCTGCCGTCGTGTCGGCGTCGCGGCCCATGTTGACCGCGGTCAGGACCGCCGTACGGAAGTCCCCGCGGGCCGCCGCGAAGGCGCCGAAGGCCAGGCCAACGGCCTCCGGGGCCAGGTCCGTCCACGGGTAGCCGCCGATGACGACCGCCGAGCGGACCTGCCGTTCCCGGGTGAGCGGGTCCGGCTGGACCCGCTGGGCGGCGACCACCGCGCGCCGCAGCGAGCGGGCCGTCCAGGAGTCCATCGGGACGACCGAGAGGGCCGCCGCGATCACGGACGTGACCGTCTCGCCCGCCATCGCCGCCGCGACTCCCGCCGCGACGGCCTGGCCGCCGTAGATGCCCTCGCCCTCGTGGCTGACGCTGCCGTCGATCGCGACGAGGCGCGCCGCCTCCGCCGGGCGGCCGGCGGCGAAGACCCCGAAGGGCGCGGCGCGCATGGCGAGCCCGTCGCTCCAGGCGTGCCGGTGCTGGGCGGAGATGGGTGCGGCGAGGCCCCGGCGGAGGTTCTCCAGCGTGCCGCGCTCCGAGAAGCCCGCGCCGCGGAAGGGGCCTTCGTCGAGGTCGGCGATCCAGTGGTGCCAGGCCCGTTCGACGTGGTGGACGGTGAGGGCGGAGCCGTGCCGGGCGAGCAGCAGGGCCGAGAAGATCGCGTACTCGGTGTCGTCGGTGCCCGCCGGACGGTCCGTCACGAAGCCCTCGATGCGGCCCCATCGGCGGCGGATCTCCGAGGGGCGCATGTTCTCCGCGGGGGCTCCGAGGGCGTCGCCGACGGCGAGGCCGAGGAGCGCCCCTCTCGCCCGTTCGCGGGTGTCGCATGCCGTGGTCGTCATTCTCGCGGCCCCTTCCTCGGTGGGGGCGCGCAGTTCGGCGCCCCGATGCCTGGATCTGTGCCACCGCGCGCCGCGAACTCGCTGAAGAAACGTCTCTGTCACCCGCCTGACACCTCGCCAGAACCAGGTTCACCCGGTGGGGCACTGCCGGGCAGGGTCTAAGGGGGGCCTTAGTAAGTACGGCCTGCCTTGCTGGCGGGCCCCTTACGTCGCGCGTATTTTCGAGGGTGTTGGGGGCGGCGGGTGCAACCCGGCCCGCCGGAACGAGGGGGAGAGCCATGTCCATCATCGAAGCTCAGGCGCCACTGCACGAGGCCCACCGCGACAACCACACGCACCGCGACGTGAACGGCGGTTGGCTGCGTCCCGCGGTCTTCGGCGCGATGGACGGCCTCGTCTCCAACCTCGCCCTGATGACCGGTGTCGCCGGCGGCGCGGTGTCCACGCAGACCGTGGTCATCACCGGTCTCGCGGGACTCGCCGCCGGTGCCTTCTCCATGGCGGCCGGCGAGTACACCTCCGTCGCCTCGCAGCGCGAGCTCGTCCAGGCGGAACTGGACGTCGAGCGCCGCCAGTTGCGCAAGCACCCCGTCGACGAGATGGAGGAGCTGGCCGCGCTGTACGTGTCCCGGGGCGTCGAGCCCGCCCTCGCCCGCGAGGTCGCGATGCAGCTCTCCCGCGATCCCGAGCAGGCCCTGGAGATCCACGCCCGCGAGGAGCTCGGCATCGACCCGGACGACCTGCCGTCGCCGATGGTCGCCGCCGTGTCGTCCTTCGGCTCCTTCGCGCTCGGCGCGCTGCTCCCCGTACTGCCGTTCCTGCTCGGGGCCACCGCGCTGTGGCCCGCCGTGCTGCTCGCGCTCCTCGGGCTCTTCGCCTGCGGCGCGCTGGTGGCCCGGGTGACCGCCCGCGGCTGGCTCTTCAGCGGGCTGCGCCAGCTCGTCCTCGGCGGGGCCGCGGCCGCCGTCACGTACGGGCTCGGGATGCTCTTCGGAGCGGCGCTCTAGCTCCGGATACCGGAACGGATTCCGTAGGCGCGAAGAAGACCGGGAGGGCCCCGAAAGGGGCCTTTCCGGCGTTTCGGGGCTCCTTTTCCGGGCGAAAGCCCCGTAACGGCTGTGACATATATCCCTGGCTCGATCCGGCGCCGCGATGAGACACTATGCAGGACGCCACATAAGTAGCCGGTTACCCGGCGGTTTCGAACCCGTGACCAACGGGAATGAGGCATGAGCGTCGTTGGGCAATGAGGCCCACCCAGTGATGGACCGCCGGAAGTCCGGAATCCCTCCGGCTCCCCCCGGTCCGTCCTCGCGGAGCAGCCCCCTGTTCCCGCATCCCATAGGTGAGAACGCACCACCACTGCGTGTCGGTGGTGTCCGCATGCTGGAATGAGCTATCCACTTCGCGAGAAGCCAGCCATCATGTAACCTGCACGAAATTTCGCGGAGGGCCAACGTCGTCCCTCGGCATCTTGCATATGCCAATACGACGACGGGAGAGCCGATGCGTTCCGACGCCTGGTCGCCCATGGACGGTCGCCCCGCTCCGCAGGGGATGTACGACCCCCGTAACGAACACGACGCCTGTGGTGTCGGGTTCGTGGCCACCCTCACCGGTGTAGCCAGCCACGCGCTGGTCGAGCAGGCGCTGACCGTACTGCGCAACCTCGAACACCGCGGCGCCACCGGCTCCGAGCCCGACTCCGGCGACGGCGCCGGCATCCTTTTCCAGGTCCCGGACGCCTTCCTCCGCGAGGTCACCGGATTCGAGCTCCCCGAGGCCGGCGCGTACGCCGTCGGCATCGCCTTCCTCCCCGAGGACGGCACGGACGAGACCGTCTCGAAGATCGAGACGATCGCCGCCGAAGAGGGCCTCACCGTCCTCGGCTGGCGCGAGGTCCCCGTCGCCCCCGAGCTGCTCGGCGCCTCCGCCCGCTCCACCATGCCGGTCTTCCGCCAGGTGTTCGTGAAGGACGCCGACGGTACGGCCACGGGCATCGTGCTGGACCGCAAGGCGTTCGTCCTGCGCAAGCGCGCCGAGCGCGAGGCCGCGACCTACTTCCCGTCGCTCTCCGCCCGCACGATCGTCTACAAGGGCATGCTGACCACCGGCCAGCTGGAGCCCTTCTTCCCGGACCTGTCGGACCGCCGCTGCGCCTCCGCCGTGGCCCTGGTCCACTCCCGGTTCTCCACCAACACCTTCCCGAGCTGGCCGCTGGCCCACCCGTACCGCTTCGTCGCCCACAACGGTGAGATCAACACCGTCAAGGGCAACCGGAACTGGATGACCGCCCGCGAGGCGCAGCTCGACTCCGACGTCTTCGGCGAGGGCTCACTGGACCGGATCTTCCCGGTCTGCACCCCGGACGCCTCCGACTCGGCCTCCTTCGACGAGGTCCTGGAGCTGCTCCACCTCGGCGGCCGCTCCCTGCCGCACGCGGTCCTGATGATGGTCCCCGAGGCGTGGGAGAACCACGAATCCATGGACCCGGACCGCCGCGCCTTCTACCAGTACCACTCCACGATGATGGAGCCCTGGGACGGCCCGGCCTGCGTCACCTTCACCGACGGCGTCCAGGTCGGCGCGGTCCTCGACCGCAACGGTCTGCGCCCCGGCCGCTACTGGGTCACCGACGAGGGCCTCGTCGTCCTCTCCTCCGAGGTCGGCGTCCTCGACATCGACCCCGCGAAGGTCGTCCGCAAGGGCCGCCTCCAGCCCGGCAAGATGTTCCTGGTCGACACCGCCGAGCACCGGATCATCGAGGACGACGAGATCAAGGCCGGTCTCGCCGCCGAGCACCCGTACGCGGAGTGGCTGGAGACCGGCGAGATCGAGCTCTCCGACCTCCCCGAGCGCGAGCACATCGTGCACACCCACGCCTCGGTCACCCGCCGCCAGCAGACCTTCGGCTACACCGAGGAAGAGCTCCGCGTCATCCTCGCCCCGATGGCCCGCACCGCCGGCGAGCCGCTCGGCTCCATGGGCACGGACTCGCCGATCGCGGCCCTGTCCGCCCGCCCGCGGCTGCTCTTCGACTACTTCACCCAGCTCTTCGCTCAGGTCACCAACCCGCCGCTCGACGCCATCCGCGAGGAGCTCGTGACGAGCCTCCGCTCCTCGCTGGGCCCCCAGGGCAACCTCCTCGAACCGACCTCCGTGTCGTGTCGCAGCGTCACCCTGCCCTTCCCGGTGATCGACAACGACGAGCTGGCCAAGCTCATCCACATCAACGCCGACGGCGACATGCCCGGCATGAAGGCCGTGACCCTCTCCGGTCTCTACCGGGTCGCCGGCGGCGGCGAGGCCCTCGCGGCCCGCATCGAGGCGATCTGTGCCGAGGCCGACACCGCGATCGAGGGCGGCGCCCGCCTGATCGTGCTCTCCGACCGGCACTCCGACGCCGAGCACGCGCCGATCCCGTCGCTGCTGCTCACCTCGGCCGTCCACCACCACCTCATCCGCACCAAGCAGCGCACCAAGGTGGGTCTGCTCGTCGAGGCCGGTGACGTCCGCGAGGTCCACCACGTCGCCCTGCTCATCGGCTACGGCGCCGCGGCGGTCAACCCGTACCTCGCCATGGAGTCCGTCGAGGACCTGGTCCGCGCCGGCACCTTCATCGAGGGCCTGGAGCCCGAGCAGGCCATCCGCAACCTGATCTACGCCCTCGGCAAGGGCGTCCTCAAGGTCATGTCGAAGATGGGCATCTCGACCGTCGCGTCCTACCGCGGCGCGCAGGTCTTCGAGGCCGTCGGTCTCGACGCCGGCTTCGTCGCCACGTACTTCAACGGCACGGCCACCAAGATCGGCGGCGCCGGTCTCGACGTCGTCGCCAAGGAGGTCGCCGCCCGCCACGTCAAGGCGTACCCCGTCTCCGGCGTCCCCTCGGCGCACCGCGCCCTGGAGATCGGCGGCGAGTACCAGTGGCGCCGCGAGGGCGAGCCGCACCTGTTCGACCCGGAGACCGTCTTCCGCCTGCAGCACGCCACGCGCAACAAGCGGTACGACATCTTCAAGCAGTACACGGAGCGGGTGAACGAGCAGTCCGAGCGCCTCATGACGCTCCGCGGTCTCTTCGGCATCACCGCCGACCGCCCGTCGATCCCCGTCGACGAGGTCGAGCCGGTCAGCGAGATCGTCAAGCGGTTCTCGACGGGCGCCATGTCGTACGGCTCCATCTCCAAGGAGGCGCACGAGACCCTCGCCATCGCCATGAACCAGCTGGGCGCCAAGTCCAACACCGGTGAGGGCGGCGAGGACCCGGACCGCCTGTACGACCCGGCGCGCCGCTCGTCCATCAAGCAGGTCGCGTCCGGCCGCTTCGGCGTCACCAGCGAGTACCTGGTCAACGCCGACGACATCCAGATCAAGATGGCGCAGGGTGCCAAGCCCGGCGAGGGCGGCCAGCTGCCCGGCCACAAGGTCTACCCGTGGGTCGCCAAGACGCGTCACTCGACGCCGGGCGTCGGTCTGATCTCGCCGCCGCCGCACCACGACATCTACTCCATCGAGGACCTGGCTCAGCTGATCCACGACCTCAAGAACGCCAACCCGGTCGCCCGCATCCACGTGAAGCTGGTCTCCGAGGTCGGCGTCGGCACGGTCGCCGCCGGTGTCTCCAAGGCCCACGCGGACGTCGTCCTCATCTCCGGCCACGACGGCGGAACGGGCGCCTCCCCGCTGACCTCGCTGAAGCACGCGGGCGGCCCCTGGGAGCTCGGCCTCGCCGAGACCCAGCAGACCCTGCTGCTCAACGGCCTGCGCGACCGCATCGTCGTCCAGACCGACGGCCAGCTCAAGACCGGCCGCGACGTCGTCATCGCCGCGCTGCTCGGCGCCGAGGAGTTCGGTTTCGCGACCGCGCCGCTCGTCGTCTCCGGCTGCGTCATGATGCGCGTCTGCCACCTGGACACCTGCCCGGTCGGCATCGCCACCCAGAACCCCGCCCTGCGCGAGCGGTTCTCCGGCAAGGCCGAGTACGTCGTCAACTTCTTCGAGTTCATCGCCGAGGAGGTCCGCGAGCTCCTCGCCGAGCTGGGCTTCCGCACCATCGAAGAGGCCGTCGGCCACGCCGAGCTGCTCGACACCAGCCGTGCGGTCACGCACTGGAAGGCGCAGGGTCTCGACCTGGAGCCGCTCTTCCACGTGCCCGAGCTGCCCGAGGGCGCGGTCCGCCACGCCCTGATCGAGCAGGACCACGGCCTGGAGAAGGCCCTCGACAACGAGCTGATCCAGCTCGCCGCCGAGGCCCTGAACGCCGCCTCCGCCGAGGAGGCCCAGCCGGTCCGCGCCCAGGTCGCGATCCGCAACATCAACCGCACGGTCGGCACCATGCTCGGCCACCAGGTGACGAAGCGGTTCGGTGGCGCCGGCCTCCCGGCCGACACCATCGACATCACCTTCACCGGCTCCGCCGGCCAGTCCTTCGGCGCCTTCCTCCCGAGCGGTGTCACGCTCCGCCTGGAGGGCGACGCCAACGACTACGTCGGCAAGGGCCTCTCCGGCGGCCGCGTCGTCGTCCGCCCGGACCGCGGCGCCGACCACCTGGCCGAGTACTCGACCATCGCGGGCAACACGATCGGTTACGGCGCCACCGGCGGCGAGCTGTTCCTGCGCGGCCGCACCGGCGAGCGCTTCTGCGTCCGCAACTCCGGCGCGCTGGTCGTCTCGGAGGGCGTGGGCGACCACGGCTGCGAGTACATGACCGGTGGTACGGCGGTCGTCCTCGGCGAGACCGGCCGCAACTTCGCGGCGGGCATGTCGGGCGGTGTCGCCTACGTGATCGACCTCGACCGGGACAACGTCAACGCCGGCAACCTGGGCGCGGTCGAGACCCTCTCGGACTCCGACAAGGCATGGCTGCACGATGTCGTGCGCCGCCACCAGGAGGAGACCGGCTCGACGGTCGCCGAGAAGCTCCTCGCCGACTGGGACGCGAACGCGGACCGGTTCAGCAAGATCATCCCCACCACGTACAAGGCAGTGCTCGCCGCCAAGGACGCCGCTGAGCTCGCCGGTCTCTCCGAGACCGAGACCACCGAGAAGATGATGGAGGCGGCGACCAATGGCTGACCCCAAGGGCTTCCTGACCACCGGGCGCGAGGTCGCCAAGACCCGGCCGGTGGGCGAGCGAGTCAGAGACTGGAACGAGGTCTACGTTCCCGGCTCCCTGCTGCCGATCATCAGCAAGCAGGCCGGCCGATGCATGGACTGCGGCATCCCCTTCTGCCACAACGGCTGCCCCCTCGGGAACCTGATCCCCGAGTGGAACGACTTCGCCTACCGCGAGGACTGGTCGGCGGCGCAGGAGCGCCTGCACGCCACCAACAACTTCCCGGAGTTCACCGGCCGCCTGTGCCCGGCTCCGTGCGAGTCGGCGTGCGTGCTCGGCATCAACCAGCCGGCCGTCACCATCAAGAACGTCGAAGTCTCCATCATCGACAAGGCCTGGGACGCCAACGACGTCAAGCCGCAGGTGCCCGAGCGCCTGTCCGGCAAGACCGCCGCCGTCATCGGCTCGGGCCCGGCGGGTCTCGCCGCCGCCCAGCAGCTGACCCGGGCCGGCCACACCGTGGTCGTGTACGAGCGCGCCGACCGCATCGGCGGCCTGCTGCGCTACGGCATCCCCGAGTTCAAGATGGAGAAGCGGCACATCAACCGCCGCATCGAGCAGATGCGCGCGGAGGGCACCAAGTTCCGCACGGGCATCGAGATCGGCCGCGACCTGACGTCGACGGACCTGCGCAAGCGGTTCGACGCGGTCGTCATCGCCGCCGGTGCCACCACCGCGCGTGACCTGCCCGTCCCGGGCCGCGAGCTCGCCGGCATCCACCAGGCCATGGAGTACCTGCCGCTGGCCAACAAGGTCGTCGAGGGCGACTTCGTGGCCCCGCCGATCACCGCCGAGGGCAAGCACGTCGTCGTCATCGGCGGCGGCGACACCGGCGCGGACTGCGTCGGCACGGCGCACCGCCAGGGCGCGGCCTCGGTCACGCAGCTGGAGATCATGCCGCGCCCGGGCGAGGACCGGAACGCAGGCCAGCCCTGGCCGACCTTCCCCATGCTGTACAAGGTCACCTCGGCGCACGAGGAGGGCGGCGAGCGGGTCTACTCCGTCTCCACCACCCACTTCGAGGGCGACGAGGACGGCAACGTCCAGTTCCTCCACCTCGTCGAGGTCGAGTTCGTCGCGGGCAAGCTGACCCAGAAGCCGGGCACGGAGCGCAGGATCCCCGCCCAGCTGGTCACGCTCGCGATGGGCTTCACCGGCACGGACGTGGAGAACGGTCTGGTCGCCCAGTTTGGTCTGGACCTCGATGAGCGGGGTAACATCGCCCGTGACGCGGACTTCGCCACCAACGTCGATGGCGTGTACGTCGCCGGCGACGCCGGCCGCGGCCAGTCCCTCATCGTGTGGGCCATCGCCGAGGGCCGCTCCGCGGCGCGTGGCGTGGACCGCTACCTGACCGGAGCGAGCTCGCTGCCGGCCCCGATCCGCCCGACGGACCGTTCCCTGACGGTCTGATCCCGCCGGATCACCCCTGAGAACGTCCCGTACAACGACGTACGGAACTGAGCGCGGCGCCCCCCGAATGTCCCCGACCGGACGACTGGGTGGGCGCCGCGGTGCTTCCATCACAGGTCCTCAGCTGTCCGACGCCCGGAAGTGGGGGATGACCTTCGTGCCCCACTGGCGGATGGTCTCCAGGCAGACCTCCTGCGGGACCGTGCCCATCTGGATCAGACACATCACCTCGTCGACGCCGATCTCCCGCAGCCGCTTTACGTACGCGATCGCGGTCGCGGAGTCCCCGTAGGCGTGGTCCGTGTTGTACGTGCCGGTGTCGACCGGCCTGGCCGGGATGCTCGCCTCGTGCAGCCGGGCCACCAGCTTCCGCCGCTCCTCCGCCAGCGCGCCCGCGTGGTCCTCGTCCTCCGCGTAACCGGTGGGCGCGGGGGCGCCGCCATACCAGTGCGCGATCGACTCGGCGAAGAAGCGCTGGCCGCGCGTGCCGAGCCGCAGCGCGCGGTCGGCGTCGTCCAGGACGATCGTCGGGCAGAGCGCCGAGAAGTGGTCGTTGACCTCGGTGGAGACGAACCGTGAACCGTCCCGTACGGCGATGGCCGCGTCGTACACCGCGCGCATCGCGCGGACGTCGTCGGCGCCCGCGAAGCCCATCACCAGCGCCCCGATGCCCAGTTCGGCCGCCTGCCGGAGGGAGTCGTGCTGCGAGCAGGCCATGAAGAGCGGCGGGTGCGGGTGCTGCACGGGGCGGGGCAGGACCGCACCGGGGCCGATGTCGAGGGAGCCGTGCCACTCGAACTCCGGCTCGCGCCACGCGGCGGCGAGGATCCGCAGGGCCTCCTCCGTCTGCGGCCGGGTGTCCTCGGGGGCCACCCCGAACATGCGCATCTCCTGACAGGTCGCGCCCCGGCCCGCGCCGATGTCGAGCCGGCCGCCGGAGAGCACGTCGAGCATGGCGGTGCGCTCGGCGACCCGGACCGGGTGCTGGTAGCCGAAGGGCATGGTGACCACGCCGTGGCCGACGCGGATCGTCCGCGTGCGGGCGGCGACCCAGGTCAGGAAGATCTCGGACGCGCTCATGTGCGCGTACTGGGTGAGGGAGTGGTGCTCGACCGCCCAGACGCGGTCGAAGCCCATCTCCTCGGCGAGGACGGCCTGTTCGACGCAGTCGTGGATGACCGCGCGTTCACGGGCGGGGGTGGGGTCGACGAGCTGTGCTTCGAAGATCATGGAGAACTTCATCGTGAGCTCCTCCCGAACCGGTGCGGCGGGTATGTCTCGATGCCTCGTTCGCTTATGCCTAATCGAAATACTTCTAGCAGGCATAGGCGGAGGAGGGAAGGGTCGTAGACTCCCGTCCGTGGACGAGACGACGGAGGGCGCCCCGGAGACACTGCCCGGGCTTCCCGCGACCAGCTGGGCCGTGCTCGGACTGCTCTCCTTCGGGCGGGAGTTGTCCGGTTACGACCTCAAGAAGTGGTCGGACCGGTCGCTGCGCCTCTTCTACTGGAGCCCGTCGTTCAGCCAGATCTACAGCGAGCTCAAGAGGCTGGAGAAGACCGGCTACGCCACCTCGCGCCTGGTCGCGCCGGAGGCCGGCACGCGCGACAAGCGCGTCTACCGGATCACCGACGAGGGCCTCGCCGCCGTCCGCACCTGGGCCCGCACCGCCCCCCTCGACCCGCCCGTCCTCAAGCACGGGCCGATGCTGAGGCTCTGGCTGGGCCATCTCGTCGAACCCGACCGGATGCGCGAGATCCTGGCCGGACACCGGGAGTACGCCGAGGGCATGCGGCTGCGCGCCGAGGCCGACGTCGTGGACGCCGGGTCCGACGAGGCCTGGACGTACCCCCGCCTCACCCTCACCTGGGCCGAGCGGTACTACACCGCCGAGCGCGACCTGGCCGACGCCATGCTCGCGGACCTCGAGCGGCTGGAGAAGACGAAAGAGGAGGAGCGTCCATGGCCATGAGCCTGCGGAAGGTCGAGGAGACCGCGCCCGCGCTGGTCAGCCTCTACAAGACGGCGGGGGAGTCGCTCCAGCGGCACGGCATGGGCGGGCAGCGCGTCGCCGTCTACCTGGTCGTCGACTACTCGGGGTCCATGAAGCCGTACTACGCGAACGGCACCGTGCAGGCCCTGGCCGACCGCGTCCTCGGGCTCTCCGCGCACCTCGACGACGACGGCCGCGTGCCGGTCGTCTTCTTCTCCACCGACATCGACGCCGAGACCGACATCCGGCTCGACGACCACGCCGGCAGCATCGACCGGATCGTCGCCGGCCTGGGCCACATGGGCAAGACCAGCTACCACCTGGCCATGGACGCCGTCATCGACCACTACCTGGACAGCGGCTCCACCGCGCCCGCGCTCGTCGTCTTCCAGACCGACGGAGGGCCGATCAACAAACCGGCCGCCGAGCGGTACGTGTGCAAGGCGGCCCGGCTGCCGATCTTCTGGCAGTTCATCGGCTTCGGCGACCCCGGCAGCCGCCAGTTCGAGTTCCTGCGCAAGCTGGACGAACTGGCCGTGCCGGCCAAGCGGCCCGTCGACAACGCCGGCTTCTTCCACGCGGGCCAGGACCCGAACAGGATCCCGGACGCGGAGCTGTACGACAGGCTCGTCGCCGACTTCCCCGCCTGGCTCGCGGCGGCCCGCGCCCAGGGCATCGTCCGCTCCTGAAGCTCCGGCCGCCCTCCCCGGCCGCGCGAACCGCTCCTCGGTGAGCGTGAGACCGAGCGCGCCCGGGTTCTCCGGGTGAGGGGGGTAATCCTGTGGCCGACTCCCGGGCGCCCGGGGAATCATGACGCCATGACTTCTCTCGTACGACACGTGACCATCGACTGCGCCGACGCCTACGGCCTGGCGAGCTTCTGGGCCATGGCCCTGGACGCGCGGCTCGCCGCCGACGACTTTCCCGGCGACCCCGAGGCCACCGTCGAGTCGCCCGGCGCGAGCCTCCTCTTCATCCAGGTCCCCGAGGCGAAGTCGGTGAAGAACCGGGTCCACCTCGACCTCCAGCCGCAGGACCGCACCCGCGACGAGGAGATCGAGCGGCTGCTCGCCCTGGGGGCCACCCTCCTCGACGACCGGCGGAACGCCGACGGCACCGGCTGGGCGACCCTCGGCGACCCGGAGGGCAACGAGTTCTGCGTCGAGCGCAGCGCGGCGGAGCGGGCAGCCACCTCCTGAGCCGCCCCCGCTTCCCGGGAAACGTCCGGACCGGGAAGCGTCCGGAGTAATCCGGACAGAAGGTGTCGGGTATCCGGTGTCTCCTGGAGTCATGGGAGACACGAAGGACAGGGCAGACACGGCAGACACGGAAGGCGCGGAGGGCGCGGAGGGCGCGGAGGGCGGGGAAGGCACGGGAGACACCGGCACCACCTGGTCGGCCTTCGAGGCCGCCGAACCCGAGCTGGCCGCGACCGTGCGCGCGCGCTTCGGGCAGTACACGCACCACGCGCTCGCCACCGTGCGGAAGGACGGCTCGCCCCGCCTCAGCGGCATCGAGGCGGACTTCCGCTTCGGTCAGCTCTGGCTCGGCATGATGCCGAACTCCCGCAAGGCGCTCGACCTGCGCCGCGACCCGCGCTTCGCGCTCCTCGCCAACCCCGGCTCCGGCACCGGCATGGGCGGCGGGGACGTCCGCGTGTCCGGGCGGGCGGTCGAGATCACCGACCCGGAGACCGTCGCCCGGTACGCCGCCGAGGCGGGCGCGCCGCAGCCCTTCCACCTCTTCCGCGTGGAGCCCACCGAGGTCGTCCGCACCTGGGTGGACGGCGACGAGATGGTCCTGCGCACCTGGGCCGCGGGACGCCCCGCGCGGACGATCCGGCGCGGCAACGACGACAGCCCGCCACGCGAGGAGTCCTGAGACGCCTGCTCCGCCGGACGGCGCCGGGGGTCAGAATGGACGCGTGCCGAACACTGTCAGCAAGAAGAAGACCCAGGTGAGTGCCGGGCCCGAGCGGCGGCGTGAGCTCCTCGACACAGCGGCCGAGGTCTTCGCCGCCCAGGGGTACAACGCCACCACCGTCCGGAAGATCGCGGATGCCGCCGGCATGCTCGCCGGCAGCCTCTACTACCACTTCGATTCCAAGGAGTCGATGCTCGACGAGATCCTCTCCAGCTTCCTGAACGAGCTGTGGGAGGGGTACGACGCCGTCCTCGGCGCCGGGCTCGGGCCCCGCGAGACCATCGAGGCGCTGGTCACCGAGTCCTTCCGGGAGATCGACCGGCACCGCGCCGCCGTCGCGATCTACCAGAAGGAGTCCCGGCACCTCACCGACCTGCCCCGCTTCCACTACCTCGTGGACTCGCAGGAGCGGTTCGAGAAGGCCTGGCTCGGCACGCTGGAGCGCGGGGTCGCGGCCGGGGTGTTCCGCGCCGACCTCGACGTCCGGCTGACGTACCGCTTCGTGCGCGACACCGTCTGGGTCGCCGCGTCCTGGTACCGGCCCGGGGGGCAGCACAGCCCGGAGGAGATCGCCCGCCAGTACCTGTCCATGGTCCTGGACGGCGTCGCCGTCCGCGCGTGACGATCACCGCGCGGCTGTGAGGTCGACCACGTCGGGGGCGCCCGGGCCTGGGCTGTTCCGTCCGTGAAACGGTCGGGCGGGGCGGGAAGGTCCTGGGGCGCACTATTGTTCCTGTAGAGACATCCGGAGTGCGTATCGCGTGTTCCGGGAGAGACAGCCGGGGCCGTTCACGAGTTCCCGGGAGTATCAGCCGGGGCCCGTATCGCGTGTTCCGGGTAGAGCAGCCGGGGCCCGCACCGTGCAGGTGCGGGCCCTGGCTGTGCCGTGAGCACCGGCCAGGAAGGCACGCATGACCCGCTCCGAACGCCCTAACAAGCGCAGCCCCCGCACCGCCCAGGCGAAGTCCACGTCGCAGCCGAGGGGCGCCCGCGGTGGCCGTCGTCCCACCGCGCCCCCGCCGCCGAGCGAGTTCACCCCTCCGGAGACGGTGACGCCCGCGCTCCCCGCGGTGGCCTCCTTCGCCGACCTGGACATGCCCCAGGGCCTCCTGCGGACGCTGGGCGAGCAGGGCGTCACGGAGCCGTTCCCGATCCAGGCCGCGACCCTCCCGAACTCCCTCGCCGGGCGCGACGTCCTCGGCCGTGGCCGTACCGGCTCCGGCAAGACCCTCGCCTTCGGCCTCGCGCTCCTCGCGCGCACCGCCGGCCGCCGCGCCGAGCCGACCGCGCCCCTCGCGCTGGTCCTGGTGCCCACCCGCGAGCTCGCGCAGCAGGTCACCGACGCCCTCACGCCGTACGCCGGCGCCCTGCGTCTGCGGATCACCACGGTCGTCGGCGGCATGTCGATCTCCCGGCAGTCCTCCGCGCTGCGGCGCGGCGCCGAGGTGCTCATCGCCACCCCCGGCCGGCTCATGGACCTCATCGAGCGCGGCGACTGCCGTCTCGACCAGGTCGCCGTCACCGTCCTCGACGAGGCCGACCAGATGGCCGACATGGGCTTCCTGCCGCAGGTCACCAAGCTGCTCAAGCAGGTCGAGCCGGGCGGCCAGCGGCTGCTCTTCTCGGCCACGCTCGACCGGAACATCGACAAGCTCGTCAAGATGTTCCTGGACGACCCGGTCGTGCACTCCGTCGACCCCTCGGCCGGCGCGGTGACCACCATGGAGCACCACGTCCTGTACGTGATGGACGAGACCGACAAGAAGGCCGTCACGCTGAAGATCGCGGCCCGCGACGGCCGGACGATCCTCTTCCTCGACACCAAGCGGTCCGTGGACCGGCTGGTGAAGCGGCTCCTCGCCAACGGTGTGCGCGCCTCCGGCCTGCACGGCGGACGCTCGCAGCCGCAGCGGAACCGCACCCTGGACCAGTTCAAGACCGGCCAGGTCACCACGCTCGTCGCGACGAACGTGGCGGCACGCGGCATCCACGTGGACGACCTCGACATGGTCGTGAACGTCGACCCGCCGATGGACCACAAGGACTACCTGCACCGCGGCGGCCGGACCGCCCGCGCCGGTGAGTCCGGCAGCGTCTTCACCCTCGTCCTGCCCGAGCAGAAGCGGGACATGGGCAAGCTGATGTCGAACGCCGGGATCAGCCCGCGTACGGCGCAGATCAAGTCCAGCGACCAGCACCTGAGCGACCTGACCGGCGCCAAGGAGCCGTCCGGCGTCCCGATCGTCATCGAGACGCCGCAGCCGACCCCGCCGCGCAAGGCGGCGGGCGCCGGCTCCTCGGCCGCCGCCGGCCGAGGCCGTCGTCGCCGTCCCGCGGGCACCGGTGGCGGCGGTGCGACCACGACCACCTCGATGGGGTCGGGGCGTTCCTCCGGCTCCGGTACGTCCACGGGCCGCGGTGCCGGTTCGGCGAGCGGCTCCGGGCGCTCCGCGGGCGGCACGGGCCGTGCCGCGGCCGGTGCCGGACGCGGCTCCGGCGGCGCGGGCCGGGGCTCCGGCTCCGGCGCGGGTGCCGGGCGCGGTGCGTCCGCCGGAGCGGGAGCGGCCCGCGGCGGACGTCAGGCGCCGAGCACGAGCCGTTCCCGCAGTGCCGGCACGTCGCGGAACTCCAGGCCGAGGCCGACGGAGCAGTAACGGAACAGGCTTCCGTACGAGGCCCGGACCTGGTCGAGGGCGGTGTCGAGGTACTCCGGACGCACCTCCTGGAGCGGCACGATCAGGTCCGGGTTCTGCATGTACCCGCCCTGCCGGAGTCCCTCGCGCACCTTGGCGTCGTAGGCGGCGCGGATGGTGTTCGAGGCCAGGTAGTCGGCGCGGGCCGCCGCCGTCGGCACGCCGAGCAGGGTGAGCAGGAGATAGCTCGTCCAGCCGGTGCGGTCCTTGCCCGAGGTGCAGTGGAAGAGCACCGGCCCCCGGGCGGGGTCGGCCAGGTCCCGCAGGTTCTGGGCGAAGGCGGCCCGGTTCGCGGCGTCGGTGACGAAGGTCCGGTACACCTCGCTCATGAAGGCCGCTGCCCGCCCGCCGCCGAGCATCTCCTCCTGCCGCACCGGGTCGCGGGAGCCGATCGCGGCCATCAGCCGCCCGAAGAGACCGTTGTCGGTGATGGGCCGCGCGACCCCGGCCGCACCGGCCGGCAGCCGGTCGGTGCCGTCGTACTGCACTTCCAGCGGGATCCGCAGGTCGACGACCGTGCCGAGGCCGAGCCCGGCGAGAGTGACGAGGTCGGCCTCGGTGAGCTTGCCGAGGTGGTCGCCCCGGTAGGCGAGGCCGTGGCGGACGAGTCCGCCGTCGTAGGTGCCGTACCCACCGAGGTCACGGACGTTGACCGCGCCCTGGAGCGGGATCTGGCGGATCGCGTTCCGGGGTGCTCGCGGGTGTGCGTGCGCCTGGGCGTTCGTCGGCAGGGCCGCGAACAGGGCGGTGGCGCCGGTGGTGGTGAGCAGCGCGCGTCGAGACAGGGGCATGGCCGGACTCCCTCATGAACGTACGGGCTGACGGGCGAACGGGCCCACCAAACGTTTGTTAGGCGACTGGGGAGGAAGGTAGCAGCCGTCGGAGCCGTACGGGAGGGTCGTGCCTGCCGAGTTCGTCAGCCGCGGCGCGGGGCCGTCCACTCGAGCCGGGTCCTGACCCGGGCGTCCCGGACGTGTTCGAGGGCGGCGAGCGCCGTCTCGCGCGCCGCGCCGTCCGGGTCGCCGTCCGCGAGGATCGCCGCCAACGCGTCGACGGCCCGCGGGTCCTGACGGATCGCCAGTCCGCGGGCCGCCTCCGCCGCCGTCTCCGGGTCGTCGTCGCCGAGCCGCTCCGCGAGCCCCTCCCGTACGAGAGGGGTGTCGTCGGGCAGCTCGGCGAGGGCGAGCGTCGCCCAGTCCCGCACCCGGGCGTCGCCGTCCCGGCTCAGCGCGAGGAGCACCCCGAGCGCCTCGGGGTTCCCCGCCGGCACGATCCCGGCCAACGCCCCCGCGGCCGCCCGCCGCACCGCCGCCTCGGGATGTCCGGCCGCCTCGAGCAGCTCGGGCAGCGCCGCCGCGTCCCCGCACTCCCCGAGCGCGAGCACCGTCGACAACAGCGGCTCCCGCGTCCGGGGCACGGCCTCCTTTGCCAGCCGCCGCAGCACCGGCACCGCGCTCGCCGCGAAGCCCGGGAGCGCGCCGAGCACCCGCGCACCGAGCGCCCGGCGCAGCGGATCGCGGTAGGCGCACCAGCCCGCCGCCGCCACGAAGGTCTCCTCGTCGGCCCGGCCTGCCAGTTCGGCCACCGCCGTCGTCCAGGCGTCGAGCTCCGGGTCCCCGCAGCGCAGCGCCCGCGCCGCGAGCTCCTCGTGCGGGGTGCGCAGCCCGATCGCCGCCTCCAGGAGGGTGGCGATCGCCGCGTGGCCGGTCTGCCGCTCGTCGCCGCGCGTGGGCGCGCCGTCCTCGCGCAGCAGCTCGACGACTACCGTCACCCCGCCGTCCTCCCGGACCCGGCGCACGACCGCCTCGTACGTCTGTCCGCCGTCGTTCCCCGCGACGAGCCCGCGCCGCAGCTCGGCCGCGATGTCGGCGCCGATCCACCGCCGCGCCTCGCGCAGCGCCGCCTCCGGGGCCGTCGCGTCGTGGTCGAGCAGCGCCCGTACGCAGGCGGCGGAGCCGCGCCGGGCGGCGGCGACGAGCGGGAGGAAGCCGTCGGGCCCCGGCCGGTCCGGGTCGGCCCCGTGCTCCAGGAGCACCCGCGCCGTGTCGGCGTGCCCGAGCCGGAGCGCCCAGGCGAGCGCCGTGAAGCCGAACTCCTCCTCCTGGTCGGCGTGCGCGCCGCCCGCGAGCAGGGCCCGGACGACCTCGGCGTGCCCGCCGCAGGCCGCCCCGCACAGCGGCAGGTCGCTGTCCTCCTCGCCGCTGCGCCGCCCCGGATCGGCCCCGGCGGCGAGCAGCACCCGGACGATCCCGGCCTCGTCGCCGACGGCCGCGCGGTACAGCGCGGTCTCCCCGTCCTCCCGGCCCTCGGGGTCCGCCCCGCTCCGCAGGGCCCGTACGGCCCCGTTCTCGTCCCCGGCTCGGATGGCGTCGAACAACGTACTCATGCGCCGACCCTGACGCGCCGTCCGCACATGGCGCAAATCCATTCCCCGTACGGCGGCAGGCCCGGACGTTCTCCCTTCCCCGTGCGGCGGCGGGCCGGGGCGTTCCCACGTCCCTGTGCGGTGGCAGCCCCGGGCGCTTTCGCGTCCCCGTGCGGCGACGGGCTCAGACACTCCCGCGCCCCCTGCGGCCGGTCAGGCCGCGCACTCCAGGACCGAGCCGCACACCCCGCACCGCGCCCGCAGGGTCCGGCCCGCCGGGACCCGTAGACGCTGGAGGCAGACCGGGCAGGCGAAGGAGACGCCGGTCGCCGGCGTCCCGCCGTCGAAGGCGTACGGGGCTCCCTCCGCCGCCCGGCCCTGACGCCGCTCCCTGCCGTACCGCCGCCGCTCCGCCCAGCCCGCCCCGGCGAGCGGCGGCCGCCGCCGCTCCCGCTCCGCCTCGGCCCGGCCCCGTACCCACGCCTCGTACGCCACCGCGCTGGTGAACCACGGCGAGGGGTCCTCCCCGAAGACCTCGGCCCGCTTCGCGAGGACGTAGCCGAACTCCTCCGGCGTCAGATAGCCCAGCTTCTGGCTCTCGACCCCGTCCTGGCGGTACGCGTCGAGGAGCAGCCAGCCCGCGCCCAGATAGGCGGTCACGACATCGGTGAGGAGCTCGTTCTCCGCGGCGCCGGGGAAGCCGAGCCCGAGCCGGTGCAGCAGGACATGGGTGATCTCGTGGGCGAGGGCCGCGCCGATGTCCCTGCGGCGGGTCCGGAAGCGGTCGTTGAGCTCCACGAAATACTCGGGTCCGGCGGCGAGCTCCACGGTCGCCGCGTGCTCCATGGGACGGAAGCTCGCCACGATGCGGGCGTCGGGGAGCCGCAGGTGGTGGACGAGGGCGCGGGCCACCCGCTGGGTGCCCAGATGAAGGTCCTCGTCGTCGCCGATGGCCATGTCGGCGGCCGGCACGCTCACCGGAAAGCGGTGCACACCGTCGGGGGAGAGGCGTCGGTAGAGCGCGGTGAGCGAGGCCCGGACCGCGGCGCGGTGCGGGAAGCCGTGGCCGACGCGGTCGGCCTCCTGGCGGTTCGGCATGCCGGATCCCCCCTTCCGTCCACTGTACGGTCCCCCCACCGGTTCTGGCCGAAAAGGCTTTCTTGTGGCGCCAGTTGAGCGCTGTCCATAATCCGGACATGACTTGACGGGCTCATGTCACGCCCCTCGGGTCCAACCCCCCCACGAACGAAGGAGCACGCGTGAAGAAGAACCGACTGGTCAGCGCCCTCCAGAAACTCGCGGCCGCCGGCGCCGTCGTCCTCGCCGCCGTCAGCCTCCAGCCCGCCGGCACCGCCTCCGCCGCGCCGGCCCCCGTCGTCGGCGGTGTACGCGCCGCCCAGGGCGAGTTCCCCTGGATGGTCAGGCTCTCGATGGGCTGCGGCGGCTCGATGCTGACCCCGCAGATCGTCCTCACCGCCGCCCACTGCGTGAGCGGTTCCGGCACCAACACCGGCATCACCGCCACCGTCGGAGTCGTGGACCTGCAGAGCAGCAGCGCCATCAAGGTCAAGTCCACCAAGGTCCTCCAGGCCCCCGGCTACAACGGGACGGGCAAGGACTGGGCCCTGATCAAGCTCGCCTCGCCCATCACCTCGGTACCCACCCTCAAGATCGCCGAGACGACCGCGTACAACAGCGGGGTCTTCACGGTGGCCGGCTGGGGCGGCACCCGCGAGGGCGGCGCGCAGCAGCGCTACCTGCGCAAGGCGACCGTGCCGTTCGTCTCGGACGCCGACTGCCAGAGCGCGTACGGCAGCTCCCTCGTCCCCGGCGAGGAGATCTGCGCCGGGTACGACGAGGGCGGGGTCGACACCTGCCAGGGTGACTCCGGCGGCCCGATGTTCCGCAAGGACAACGCCGGAGCCTGGATCCAGGTCGGCATCGTGAGCTGGGGCGAGGGCTGCGCCCGGGCCGGCTACCCCGGTGTCTACACGGAGGTCTCGACCTTCGCCGCCGCGATCAAGTCGGCCGCGGCCACGCTGTAGCGGTACCCCCTGAACAGGTGCCCCGGAGCGGCCTCGGCTCCGGGGCACCGTCCTGCCCGCCGCCGTCCGGCGCGAAGGCTCAGAGGACGCCGAGCTCGACACCCGGCACCCCGTCCCCCTCCGCTTCGAGGACCCACACGTCGTTCGCGCCCTCCCGGAGCACCGGGCCCGGCACGAACAGCGAGTCCTGCGGGCCGGCCGTCCAGTACCGGCCCAGGCAGAAGCCGTTCACCCACACGAAGCCCCGGGTCGCCCCCGGCAGCCGCAGCACCGCGTCCCCGGCTCCGGTCACCTCCAGCGTCCCCCGGTAGAGGCCCGGTCCGCTCCGGTCCGCCACGGACTCGAACCGCACCTTGTCCACCGCCGCCGCCTCGAAGGCGTCCAGGCGCAGCCCCCGGGCCCGGAACCCGTGCAGGTACTGCCGCTCGTGCCGTACACCGCCCGTGATCCCCTTCGCCTCCGCCAGGCGTGGCCCGTAGTTGACCCGGCCGAGCGACTCCACCCACAGGTCCACCACCGCCGGACCGTCCACCGGCCGGCCGAGCGTCACGTCCTCGCTGTCCCGGGTGTCCAGGACCCCCGCGGGCAGCCCGTCGACGTACACCACCGCCCGGTCCCGCAGCCCCGTCACTCCCAGCTGGTACGGCTGCCGGGGCCCCGGGACCTCCACCCGGTAGCGGACCAGGCCCCGGTCCACCCCCAGCTCCTCGAAGGTCGGCGGCACCGGTGCCCGCGACTCCTCGTCGCCGAGGACCTCCAGGACCTCGGCGAGCGGCGCCCACCCGCCGAGGTGGCCCCGCACCGGGGCGGCGAGCGCCGCCGGCGGCTCGGGGACCTCGGGCAGCGGCCCGTCCGCGTACGCCGCGAGCACCTCGCGGAAGCGCCAGAACTTCTCCGTCGGCCGCCCCGCCTCGTCCACCGGCGCGTCGTAGTCGTACGAGGTCGCCGTCGGCCGCAGCACCCCGTCGTGCAGCTCGCCCGTCCGGTTCGCCCCCGCCCAGCCGCCGAAGTTGGTCCCGCCGTGCGCCATGTACACATTGACCGAGGCCCCGCACTCCAGGATCTCCCGCAGCGCCGCCGCCGCGTCCGCCGCGTCCCGCACCGCGTGCTCCGTGCCCCAGTGGTCGAACCAGCCGCACCAGAACTCCATGCACATCAGCGGCCCCGAGGGCTGATGGCGCCGCAGCGTCGCGAAGCCCTCCCGCGCCCCCGAGCCGAAGTTCGCCGTCGCGAGCACCCCCGGCACCGAACCGCCCGTCAGCATGTGGTCCTCGGGACCGTCCGAGGTGAAGAGCGGCACGCTCACTCCGCAGTCCCGCAGCAGCTCCGCCACCCACTCCAGATAGCCCCGGTCGCTGCCGTAACTCCCGTACTCGTTCTCCACCTGGACCAGGACCACCGGGCCGCCCCGGTCGACCTGCCGCTCCACCACCTGCGGCAGCAGCCGCCGGAACCAGGTACCCACCGCCGCCAGGAACTCCTGGTCGAGGGTCCGCACGCGCCGCCCGAGCGGCCCCGTCAGCCAGTGCGGAAGCCCGCCGTTCTCCCACTCGGCGCAGATGTACGGCCCCGGGCGCACGATCGCCCACATCCCCGCCCGCTCCACCGCGTCCAGGAACCGGCCGAGCGCCTCCACGTCCCCGTACCGGCCGGGCTCCGGCGCGTACAGGTTCCAGGGGACGTACGTCTCGACACAGTTCAGGCCCATCGCGCGCAGCATCCCGAGCCGGTGCCCCCACTGCGCCTCGTGCACCCGGAAGTAGTGCAGCGCCCCCGAGAGGAGGCGCACCGGCCGCCCCTCGAGCAGAAAGTCCTCGTCACCCACAGCGAACGTGCTCATGGCCTCACTTTTGCCCTCTGGCGGTGAGCCGGTCCATGGACAAAGATCGTCGAAGTTTGGACGTTACGGAGGGGCCCGCCGCATGTACCACACCTGGATGCGCTACTTCACGCCGAGCCCCGTCCACCACCGCCTCGGCCTCGTCTGCCTCGGCGTGGGGCTCCAGCACGGCACCCTGCCCACCGTCGGGCCCCGCACGCTCGACCACCACGTCGCCGTCGTCGTCTCCGCCGGCAGCGGCTGGTACCGGGCGGCCGACGGGCGCCGCACCACCGTCACCGCCCCCGCCCTCATCTGGCTCACCCCCGGCACCCCCCACCACTACGCCGCCGACGCCGGCACCGGCTGGGACGAGGCCTTCGTCGACTTCACGGGCCCCGCCACCGCCACATACACCGAGCTCGGCTACATCGAGCCCGACCGGCCCGTCGTGCCCCTCTCCGACGCCGCCCCCGCCCGCGCCGCCATCAGCCGCATCGCCCGCGCCGCCCGCCCCGGCAACCCCCTCCTGGAGGTCGAGACCGGCGCCGCGGTCCACGAACTGCTCGTCGCCCTGCGCCGGGCCCGCGCCGACACCAACGCCGACGGCGACCCCGTCCTCGCCGCGCTCGCCCGCGACGCCTTCCAGCCGCTGTCCGTCGCCGAACACGCCGCCCGGCACGGCATGACCGCCGCCGAACTCCGCACCGCCGTCCGCCGCGCCGCCGGCTGCAGCCCCAAGGACTACCTGCTCACCGTCCGCCTCGGCCGCGCCAAGGAGCTCCTCGCCGCCACCGAGCTGCCCGTCGCCGCCGTCGCCCGCCGCGTCGGATACGACGACCCCGCCTACTTCTCCCGGCTCTTCACCCGCCGGGTCGGCACCGCGCCCATCCGCTTCCGCGAGCAGCAGGGCCGCTCCGTCCACGGCGGCTGGAGCAACCGCGTTCCGGATCCCGAACACCCGCCCACGATCCTGCCGAGATCCGTCTAAGCTCGCAGATCATGAGCGACTCCACCCGCCCCCACGAGCCCACCCCGCCCCGCGCGGTCGACGACTCCGTACGGGCCGAACTGACCCGGCTCCGCGAGAGCATCGACAACATCGACGCCGCGCTCGTGTACATGCTCGCCGAGCGCTTCAAGTGCACCCAGCAGGTCGGCGTCCTCAAGGCCGAGCACAAGCTGCCGCCCGCCGACCCCGCCCGCGAGTCCCGCCAGATCGCCCGCCTGCGGGAACTGGCCGAGAGCGCGAAACTGGACCCGGCCTTCGCGGAGAAGCTCCTGAACTTCATCATCGCGGAGGTCATCCGCCACCACGAGACGATCGCGGACGGAGCACGCTGATGGCGCGCGTCACTGTCTTCACCCTCGGAGGGACCATCTCCGCGCGAGGCGGTGACGCGGCCCGTATGACCGGCCAGGAGGTAGTGGCCGGTCTCGGCGCGCCCGAGGACGTCGTCCTCCGCGACTTCCGGCGGGTCCCCAGCTCCTCCCTCACCCACGAGGACCTCGCCGCGCTCGCCGCCGAGGTCCGCGCGACCGTCGCCGACGGCTCCGGCGTGGTCGTCGTCCAGGGCACCGACACCCTGGAGGAGACCGCGTTCCTCCTCGACCTGCTCTGCACCACCGAGCAGCCGATCGCCGTCACCGGTGCCATGCGCCGCCCCGACCTGCCCGGCGCCGACGGCCCCGCCAACCTCGCCGCCGCGCTCGCCGTCGCCGCCGACCCCGCCTGCCGGAACCTCGGCGTCCTCGTCGTCCTCGCCGACGAGATCCACACCGCCCGCCTCGCCCGCAAGACCCACACGACCTCGGTCACCACCTTCGGCTCGCCCGGCGCGGGCCCCATCGGTACCGTCGTCGAGGGTGAGCCCCGGATCCTGCTCCGCCCCGCCGTCCCCGCCGCGGCCTGCCCGCTGACCTTCGACCCGTCGGTACGGGTGGCCCTGCTGACCCTCTCGCAGGGCGACCGCGGCGAACTCCTCGAAGCCGTCGACCACCGCTTCCAGGGCCTCGTCGTCGCCGCCTTCGGCGCCGGCCACGTCCCCGCCTGGTTCGTCGAGCCGCTCGCCGAACTCGCCCGGCGCGTCCCGGTCGTCCTCGCCTCCCGCACCGGCGGCGGAACGACCCTCTCGCACACCTACCGCGGGCCCGGCTCCGAATACGACCTGCTGCACCACGGACTCATCCCGGCCGGCCCCCTCGACCCCGCCAAGGCCCGGATCCTCCTCCACGCCCTGCTCTCCAGCGGCGCGTCCGGCCCCACCGGCTACGACCGCCCACGTATCACGGCCGCCTTCGCCCACCTGGACGGCTCCGGACTCGCCTAGGGAGTACGCGGCGGGGGGCAGGCCCCGCCTCTTCGCCTACCTCTGTACCCCTCAGGAAGTCCATCAGGCAGCATGGGCCCCATGTCCGTACTGACGCGCGACGAAGCGCAGACCCGTGCCCAGCTCCTCGACGTCCACCGCTATCTGGTGGACCTCGACCTCACCACCGGCGCCGAGACCTTCGAGTCCACCAGCACCGTCCGATTCACCGCCCGCGCCGCCGGGAACACCTTCGTCGAGCTCAAGCCCGAGACCCTCCACTCCGCCACCCTCGACGGAGAGGCCCTCGACACCGCAGCTCTCACCGGCAACCGGCTCCCGCTCCGCCTCACCGAGGGCGAGCACGAGCTGAGCCTCACCACGACCATGCGGTACTCCCGCACGGGCGAGGGCATGCACCGCTTCACGGACCCCACCGACGGCGAGTCGTACGTCTACACGCAGCTCTTCATGGAGGACGTCCAGCGCGTCTTCGCCGCCTTCGACCAGCCCGACCTGAAGGCCGTCTTCGAGCTGACCGTCACCGCCCCCGAGGGCTGGACCGTCCTCGCCAACGGCATCACCGAGCAGCAGGCCGACGGCCGGTGGAAGGCCGCCCCCACCCAGCTGCTCTCCACCTACTTCGTCTGCGTCGCCGCAGGACCCTGGCACTCGGTCCGCACCGAGCACGCCGGGCTCCCCTTCGGCATCCACTGCCGTCGCTCCCTCGCCCCCCACCTCGACGCCGACGCCGACGAGATCCTCGCCGTCACCAAGGCCTGCTACGACCGGTACCACGAGAAGTTCGACGAGCCGTACCCCTTCGACTCGTACGACCAGGCCTTCGTCCCCGAGTTCAACTCGGGCGCCATGGAGAACCCCGGACTCGTCACCTTCCGCGACGAGTTCGTCTTCCGCTCCGCCGTCACCGTCACCGAGCGGCAGACCCGCGCCATGGTCATCGCCCACGAGATGGCCCACATGTGGTTCGGCGACCTCGTCACCCTGCGCTGGTGGGACGACATCTGGCTGAACGAGTCCTTCGCCGAGTACATGGGCTACCAGACCGTCAACGAGGCCTGCGCCGACCTCTTCCCCGACACCTGGGTCGACTTCGGCGTCATCCGCAAGGCCTGGGGGTACGAGGCCGACCAGCGGCCCTCCACCCACCCCGTCGCCCCGGACCCGGAAGCCGTCCCCGACACCGCGTCCGCGCTCCTCAACTTCGACGGCATCTCCTACGCCAAGGGCGCCTCCGCGCTCCGCCAGCTCGTCGCCTGGCTCGGCGAGAAGGACTTCCTCGCCGGCATCCACATCCACTTCAAGCGGCACAGGTTCGGCAACGCCACCCTCGCCGACTTCATCGACAACCTCGCCGCCGCCACCGACCGCGACGTCCACGGCTGGGCCGAGCGGTGGCTGCGCACCACGGGCGTCGACACGCTCACCCCGCGCCTCGACGGCGAGGGCGGCCGCTGGCGGCTCACCGTCGACCGGCAGGGCAGCCGGCCGCACCGCGTCGACGTCGGCGTCTACGACCGGGACGCCTCGGGCGACCTCGTCCTGCGCGAGCGGCGCGAGATCGACGTCCCGCAGGAGGCGCCCGCCGAACTGACCGGCCCCCGCCCCACCCTCGTCGTCGTCAACGACGAGGACCTCACCTACGCCAAGCTCCGCTTCGACGAGGTCTCCGAGGAGTCCGCCCTGCGCGGCCTCTCCCGCATCCCCGACGCGCTGACCCGTGCCGTCGTCTGGAACGCGCTGCGGGACATGGTCAGGGACGGCGACCTCGCCCCCGCCGAGTACCTGGAGGTCGCCCTCGCGCACCTCACCGCGGAGACCGAACTCGCGCTCGTCCAGGGCGTTCTCGGCTTCGCCCGCACCCAGATCGCCGACCAGTACGTCACCGAGGCCGAGCGCCCCGCCGCCCTGGCCACGATCCGGGAGATCGCCCGCGCCCTGCTGCGCCGCACCGAGGACGGCGAGGCGCCCGGCCTGCGGCTCACCGCCGTGCGCGCGCTCATCGACAGCGCCACCACCCCCGACCAGATCTCCTCCTGGCTGGCGGAGGGCACCGTCCACGGCGGCCCCGAGCTCGACCCCGAGCTGCGCTGGCGGATCCTCTCCCGCCTCGCCGTCCTCGGCGCTGTCGACGAGACGGCGATCGCCGTCGAGCTGGCGCGCGACAGGAGCGCCACCGGCCAGGAGGGCGCCGCCCTCTGCCGGGCCGCCCTCCCGGACCCGGCGGCGAAGGCGGCCGCCTGGTCGGCCCTCTTCGACACGGACGACCTGTCGAACTACCTCTTCACCGCCACCGCCCGGGGCTTCTGGCAGCCCGAACAGGCCGAGCTCGTACGGGAGTACGTGCCCCGCTTCTACGCAGCCGCCACCGCCCTCGGCAACCGCCGAGGCGCCGCGATGGCCGAGGCGGCGGGTCGCTACGCCTTCCCGTCGTACGCCGTCGACGCCGACTCCCTGGCCCTCGGCGAGGCCCACCTGACCACCGACACGATGATCCCGGCCCTCCGCCGCAAGCTGGTCGACCAACTCGACGACCTCCGCCGAGCCCTGCAAGCCCGCAAGGCCTGACCCACCCGCCCGACGGGGTCCGCCGCCCACCCACGGTCGTGTGGTCCTGCGCCCGACGGGGCGCTGCCCACCCACCCGTGGTCCTGCGCCCTTCGGGGCGCCTCCCACCCACCCGTGGTCCTGCGCCCTTCGGGGCGCCGCCCACCCCGCCCCCGTTGAGCGCCTCGCCCGACGGGGCGCTGTCCCCCCCCCGTTGTGGGCATTCGTCCCGCTGGGGCGGGACGGGTGGGCACAACGGGACGGCGCCCCTTGCCGGGCCTAGGCTTCCGCGCCTGCACCCGCACCCGGTGTGCGCCGCGCTGGCGGTGCGGGCCCGACCAGGGGGCCGACCCCCAGATGGGGCCCGCCCGCAAGGCGGGGGCGGGCCCGTGTCCCCCGTTCGGGTCACAACCGCCGACTCCCCGCGCACGCCCCGCCAGGGCCCGGCACCCTGTCGTCCATGCGTGCCGCACCCCCACCCCTCGCCGGAGGCCGCCCCGGCGCCGATGCCCTCCGCCCCCTCCTGGACACCGTCCTCGACGCCCTCCGTACCGGCGCGGAGGAGCGAGGCGGCCCCCTCCCGGCCGGCGGGCCGGAGGCCGTCGCGGCACGGGTGGCCGCCCTCGGAGCCGTACTCCCCGAGACCGGCACCGGCCCCCACGAGGCCCTCCGCACCCTGGTCACGGCGCTCGCCGCCGGCGCCGCCGACCCCGCGCACCCGCTCTGCGCCGCCCATCTCCACACCCCGCCCCTCGCGCTCGCCGCCTCCGCCGACCTCGCCGCCTCCGCGCTCAACCCCTCCATGGACTCCTGGGACCAGGCCCCCGCCGCCTCCGCCCTGGAGGCCGGGGTCACGGCGGCCCTCGCCGCCGAGGTCTACCCGGCGGCGGCGAGCGCCCCCGACGCCCTCGTCACCACCGGCGGCACCGAGTCCAACCAGCTCGCCCTCCTGCTCGCGAGGGAGCGCCACGCCGGGCACGGCGGCCCGGTCAGGACCGTCGTCGGCGCCAACGCCCACCACTCCTTCCACCGCGCCGCCTGGCTCCTCGGCCTCCCGGCCCCGGTCACCGTCCCCACCCCGCACGGCATCCTCGAACCGGCCGCCCTGGCCGAGGCACTGACCGCCACCCCCACCGCCGCCCCCGTCCTCGTCGTCGCCACCGCCGGCACCACCGACGAGGGCCTGATCGACCCGCTGCCGCAGCTCGCCGACGTCTGCGCGGCCCACGGCGCCGAGCTCCACGTCGACGCCGCCTACGGAGGCCCCGTCCTCCTCAGCCCCACCCACCGCCGACTCCTCGACGGCCTCGACTGGGCCCGTACCGTCACCGTCGACCTGCACAAACTCGGCTGGCAGCCCGCCGCCGCCGGACTCCTCGCCGTCCGCGACGCCGCCGACCTCGCCGTACTTGGCCACACCGCCGACTACCTCAACGCCGACGACGACACCGAGGCCGGCCTCCCCGACCTCCTCGGCCGCTCCCTGCGCACCACCCGCCGCCCCGACGTCCTCAAGACCGCCGTCACCCTCCGCGCCCTCGGCCGCTCCGGCCTCGGTGCCCTCGTCGACGCGTGCATGACCCTCGCCCAGGACCTCGCCGACCTCGTGGAGAAGACCCCCGGCCTCGACCTGCGTGCCCGGCCCACCCTCACCACCGTCCTCTTCCGGCCGGCGGAGGCCACCGACGAGACCGTCGCCGCGATCCGCCGCACCCTCCTCGCCGAGGGCCGCGCGGTCCTCGGCCGCGCCGAGGCGGACGGCCGCCTCTGGCTCAAGGCCACCCTGCTCAACCCCCACGCCACCCCCGGCGACCTGGCACAGCTCATCACCCTCGTGGAAGGCAGCACGCACCGATGACCGGCAGCACCGGCAGCACCCCCAAGGACGACGAACTCGACCGGCCCCACGACCTGGTGGGTGTCGGCATCGGCCCGTTCAACCTCTCGCTCGCGGCCCTCGCGCACGGCGTCCCCGGCGGCCTCGCCGCCACCTTCTACGAGCAGCGCCCCGCCTTCCACTGGCACCCCGGCCTCCTCATCGAGGGCGCCACCCTCCAGGTCCCCTTCCTCGCCGACCTGGTGACTCTCGCGGACCCCGCGAGCCCCTGGACCTTCCTCAACTACCTGAAGAGCCGCGAGCGCCTCTTCCCCTTCTACTTCGCCGAGAAGTTCCACATCCAGCGCGCCGAGTACGACGCGTACTGCCGCTGGGCCAGCGAGCGGCTCCCCGGCCTCCACTTCGGCCACCAGGTCGACTCCGTCCGCTGGAACCCCGAGCGCCACCTCTTCGAGGTCGACTTCACGCAGATCGACCCGGAAGGCGAGGCCGAGGCCCTCGGCCGGGCCTACACCCGGAACGTCGTCCTCGGCGTCGGCACCGAGCCGTACGTCCCCGAGCCCCTCCGCCCGCTCGCCGACGCCCCCGGCGTCCCCGTGTTCCACTCCGCCGACTACCTCGCCCACCGCGAGACGCTCGTCGCCGCCGGCCACGTCACCGTCATCGGCTCCGGCCAGTCCGGCGCCGAGGTCTTCCTCGACCTCCTCCGCCACCGCCCCGCCGGCGCCGAGAGGATCCACTGGCTCGCCCGCACCGAGGCCTTCGCCCCCATGGAGTACTCCAAGCTCGGCCTGGAGCACTTCACCCCCGACTACACCCGCTACTTCCACGCCCTCCCCGAGCCCGTACGCGGCGAACTCGTCCCCCGGCAGTGGCAGCTCCACAAGGGCATCGACGCCGACACCATCACCGCCATCCACGACGAGCTCTACCGCCGCACCCTCCACGGCGGCTGGCCCGAGGCCGTCCTCACCCCCGGCGTCCGCGTCCGCACCGCCGGACGCGTCGCCACCACCCAGGTCGAACTGCACCTGGAACACCTCCAGCAGGGCACCCGTTCCCGGCTCACCACCGACGCCGTCGTCCTCGCCACCGGTTACCGCGAACGCCCCGTCGACCGCATGCTCGCCGGCCTCGACCCGTACCTCCGCCACGACGCCGCCGGCCGCGCCCGCATCGACGAGCGCTACCGCCTCGTCCTCGACCCCTCCGTCACCGGCTCCGTCTACGTCCAGAACGCCGAGAAGCACACCCACGGCGTCGGCGCCCCCGACCTCGGCCTCGCCGCCTGGCGCAGCGCGACCATCCTCAACGCGATCACCGGCAAGGAGCCCTACCCGCTGCCGCGCCGCACGGCCTTCACCAGCTTCGGCCTGGAGACGCGAGAGGCGCCGAGCATCCCGGCCCAGGACCGGAAGCTGACGCCTCTCACACAGAACGTCTAGCGGCTAGAACACCGGCACGCCGTCCCGGGTCAGCTTCCAGTCCACCGAAGCGAACAGACCCGGGTCGACCGTGCCCTTCGCCGTCACCCACTGGATGATGGTGTTGCGGATCTCGTCAGAGTTGGCCCACAGCTGCTGGGCGTTCGCGATGTGCGGGAACGCGCCGCCGCCGCTCGCCCGGTAGTTGTTGACCGCGAGCACGAACCGCGCCGCCGGGTCGAGCGGCTTGCCCTCGAAGGACAGGTTCACGATCCGCGAGCCGGCCGGCTTCGCGATGTCGATCTCGTACGTCAGACCCGACACGGCGTCGTAGTTGTAGTCCGGCGTCCCGCCCGCGTTGGTCAGCAGCGCGGTGTCCACCGGCGCCCCCGCCGCGGTCTGGACGTAGTACTTCGCCGAGTACTCCAGGTACTCCTTCAGCTGGGCGCCCGTCATCAGCCGGGCCTCCAGGGTGTTCTCGAAGGGGTACAGGCCGGCGGCGTCCTTGATGGTGACCTGGCCGGCCGGGATCCGGGCCGTGCGCGAGAAGCAGGAGGCCTGCGAGAGCACCGGCAGCGCCGCGTGCTCGCCGCCCGCGAGGGCCGCCTTCACCGTCTCGGCCTGGACCACGTTGATCAGGTCGATGATCGGCTCGTCCTTCCACGGCGCGTCGGCCGTGGTCATGGCCGCCGTGGAGGTGCCGATGACCTGGTTGACGTACGCGACGACCTTCTCGTGCTCGTCCGCGAGCAGCCCGGTGATCTCCGGGTCCTCCGCCACCGTGTTGGAGTTGAGGACCTGCGCGCCGACCTTCTCGACGACCCAGCGGCCCTGCTCCCACACCAGGTCGAAGTCGAAGAGGGTGAGGCGCTGGCCCCACTTGAGCGGCTCGGACAGGACGACGTCCTTGCCGGTCTCCTTGTTCTTCACCCGGTACTCCGGGATCTCGGTGTGCGCGTGACCCACGAGGATCGCGTCGATGCCCGGCACCTGCTCGGCGACGAGCCCGGCCGCGTTCTCGATGTGGGGGAGCTGGTCACCGTACGAGGAGGTGCCGCTGGAGCCGGAGTGCGCCGAGACGACGACCACGTCCGCGCCCATCGAGCGCAGCTTCGGCACCCACTTCGCGGCCTGCTCCTCAAGCCCCGGGAAGACCATCCGGCCGCTGACGTTCGCCTTGTCCCAGATGGCGATGCCCGGGTTGGTCAGGCCGAGTATCGCGACCTTCACGTCCTTGCCGTGCGGGGTGCGCAGCCGGTGCATGCTGTACGGGGCGAAGGCCGGGCGCAGGGTCTTCGCGTCGAGCGCGTTGGCGCCGAGCAGCGGGAAGTCGCACTGCTCCTCGAACTTCCGCAGCACCGGGATGCCGTAGTTGAACTCGTGGTTGCCGAGCGCGGCGGCGTCGTAGCCGATGGCGTTCATGGCCTGGGCCATCGGGTGGACCGGGCCGCCGGCCTTCGTGATGGGGTCGACCTTGGCGTAGTAGTACGACAGCTGCGTGCCCTGGATGGTGTCGCCCGCGTCGATGAGGAGGGTGTTGCGGCGGCCCTTGGCGGCGCGGACCTGGTCGACGAGGGTGGAGATCTTGGCGAGGCCGATGTCGTTGTGCGCCTTGTCGTCGAACTCCTTGTCCGTGAAGTAGTCCCAGTTGAAGACGTTGCCGTGCAGGTCGGTCGTCCCCATCACGGTGAACGAGTACCGCTTGGCCGGCCTGGGGCGGGGACCGTGGGCCTCGGCGGGGGCGACGGTCCCCGCGGTGAGGGCGGCTCCGGCTCCGACGGCGACGGAGCTCTCCAGGAACGTCCGGCGGTTCAACGGCATGTGCTTCTCCTCGGTTCGGTGGCGTTGGCGCGGGCATGCGGTCGAGCCTGGTCGAGCACGCACAACGCGCGTAGATTCTGGCTCAGGCGGCACGTCGGCAACAGCCCTTTCGGGTTACGGAGTGGGAAAGTGTTCGGTGGACGATCGTTACCGAGCATGGAGGAGTCAGGACGTGACGCAGGAACACGCGACCCCGGTGGCCCCGCAGGTGACGGTGCGTGGCGAGGGCCGGCTGGAGGTCGACCCGGAGTTCGCCCGGATCTGGGTGACGGTCTCCGCGCGCGGGACGGACCGCTCGGCGACGCTCGCGGAGCTGACCCGACGGAACGCGTCGGTGCTCGACCTCGTCAAGGCGCAGGGGGAGGCGGTCGGGAAACTGGAGACGGGCCGGTTCTCGATCTCGCCGGAGCTCGGCAGGCGCGGGCGCGGCGAGCGGGTGCACGCCTTCGTGGGCCGGGTGCGGATCACGGCCGAGCTGACCGACTTCACGGCGCTCGGGGAGCTGGTGACCCGTCTCGCGGATCTGGAGATGACGGGCGTCGACGGCCCGTGGTGGGAACTGCGGCCCGACTCCCCGGCGTACGCGGAGGCGCGGCGCCTCGCGGTGACGGAGGCCGTGCAGCGGGCGCGGGCGTACGCGGAGGCGCTCGGCACCTCGCTCGCCTCACTCCTCGAACTCTCGGACGCCGGCCTCGCGGGGACCGGGACGGCGTCGATGCCGCCGGTCTTCGCCGCGGCGCCGGCGGGCTTCGCGGCGGAACGGGCCGGCGAGGCGCCTCCGCTGGACCTCGAACCGCAGCGGCGGACGGTCACGGCCGAGGTCGTCGCGCGCTTCACGATGGTGCCGCCCGCACTCTGAGACAGGGCGCGCGAGGGCACGGAAATCGCTCATCGGAGCACCCCGGCGCACAGATTCAAGTCTTGTCAACAGCCTTTCACGGAAAGGTTGTTGAGTAGTCATGTCCGGCCGATTTCCTACTGATGGGTAAGGCCTACTCTCGACTCATGCGCCGAGCGAAAATCGTTTGTACCCTTGGGCCCGCCACCGAAACATACGACCAGATCAAGGCGTTGATCGAGGCCGGAATGGACGTGGCCCGCTTCAACCTGAGTCACGGCACGTACGCCGAGCACGAGGAGCGCTACCGGCGCGTCCGCAAAGCCTCCGACGAGACCGGCCGCAGCGTCGGTGTCCTGGCCGACCTTCAAGGCCCGAAGATCCGTCTCGGCCGCTTCCGTGAAGGTCCCGTACTCCTTGAACGCGGCGACGAGTTCACCATCACCGTCGAGCCGATGGAAGGCGACCGCCACTGCTGCGGGACGACCTACTCCGGCCTCGCCGCGGACGTGACCTCCGGCGAGCGCATCCTCGTCGATGACGGCCGCGTCACCCTGGAGGTCACCTCCGTCGACGGGCCCCGCGTGAACACCCTGGTCATCGAGGGCGGCATGGTCTCCGACCACAAGGGCCTCAACCTGCCGGGCGTCGCCGTCTCCGTACCCGCCCTGTCCGAGAAGGACATCGAGGACCTCCGCTGGGCCCTGCGCATCGGCGCCGACGTCATCGCCCTCTCCTTCGTCCGCAGCGCCCGGGACATCGTCGACGTCCACCGGATCATGGACGAGGAGGGCCGCCGCCTGCCCGTCATCGCCAAGATCGAGAAGCCGCAGGCCGTCGAGAACATCGAGGAGATCGTCGCCGCCTTCGACGGCATCATGGTCGCCCGCGGCGACCTGGGCGTCGAGATGCCCCTGGAGCAGGTGCCGATCGTCCAGAAGCGGGCGGTCAAACTGGCCAAGCGCAACGCCAAGCCGGTCATCGTCGCCACCCAGATGCTCGACTCGATGATCGACAACTCCCGCCCCACGCGCGCCGAGGCGAGCGACGTGGCGAACGCGGTCATCGACGGCACCGACGCCGTCATGCTCTCCGGCGAGACCAGTGTCGGCCGCTACCCGATCGAGACGGTCCGCACCATGAGCCGGATCGTCGAGGCCGCGGAGGAGGACGTCCTCGCCAAGGGGCTGCCCCCGCTGACCGAGCGCAACAAGCCCCGCACCCAGGGCGGCGCCGTCGCCCGGGCCGCCGCGGAGATGGGCGACTTCCTCGGGGCCAAGTTCCTCGTGGCCTTCACCCAGTCCGGTGACACGGTCAAGCGGCTCTCCCGCTACCGCTCGCCGATCCCGCTGCTGGCCTTCACGCCGGACCCGGCGACACGCTCGCAGCTCAACCTCACCTGGGGCGTCGAGACCTTCCTCGGCCCGCACGTCGAGTCCACGGACGCGATGGTGGCCCAGGTCGACGAGGAGCTGCTGCGGATCGGGCGCTGCCAGAAGGGCGACATCGTGGTCATCACGGCCGGTTCCCCGCCGGGTGTCGCCGGCTCGACGAACCTGGTGCGGGTCCACCACATCGGTGAGCCCCTGACATGAGCCGTCCGTGCTCGGCCTGCTGGTCAGTGGGCCGTCCGGCGGAGCGGGCGACGCCCGTCTCAAACCTTGGAATCAAAGGTAAAGTGCCCCGGGTGGGATTCGAACCCACGCTGTATGGTGTTTGAGACCACTGCCTCTTCCGCTGGGCTACCGGGGCATCCTTCGAAACGAAGGTCGGTGATCACCCGCCGTGCCCCTACCTTACAGGAGGTAGGTAGGCTCATGGGGAGCTGTATCCGCCTCCGAAACGAGGCCATGGAACGAGGAGCCCGCGTGACCGCCCCCGAGTCGCCCCAGCCCGCCGACGACGCCGAGCCGTCGCACGTCCCGCCGCTGACGACCCGCGTCGTCATCGCCGAGGACGAGGCGCTCATCCGCCTCGACCTCAAAGAGATGCTGGAGGAGGAGGGCTACGAGGTCGTCGGTGAGGCCGGAGACGGCGCCACGGCCGTCGAGCTCGCTCGCGAGCACCGCCCCGACCTCGTCATCCTGGACGTCAAGATGCCCGTCCTCGACGGCATCTCGGCCGCCGAGAAGATCGCGGGCGAGTCCATCGCCCCGGTCCTCATGCTGACCGCCTTCTCGCAGCGCGAGCTCGTCGAGCGGGCCCGGGACGCCGGCGCCATGGCGTACCTGGTCAAGCCGTTCAGCAAGAGCGACGTGGTGCCCGCCATCGAGATGGCCGTCTCCCGCTTCGCCGAGCTGCGCGCCCTGGAGAAGGAGGTCGCCGACCTCTCCCTCCGCCTGGAGACCCGCAAGCTCGTGGACCGCGCCAAGTCGATCCTGCAGACCCAGTACGGGCTGACGGAGCCGGCCGCGTTCCGCTGGATCCAGAAGACCTCCATGGACCGGCGCATGTCGATGCAGCAGGTCGCCGAGGCGGTCATCGAGGACGCCGAGGAGAAGAAGGCGGCCAAGGGCCAGCAGTAGCCCCCCGTACGGAAGAAGGCCCGCCCCACGTCACTGTGGGGCGGGCCTTCCGTCTGTGTGCTGACCGGGGCGATCAGTCCTCGCCGAGGTAAGCCTTGCGGACGGACTCGTCGTGGAGCAGGTTCTGGCCCGTGCCCGAGAGCACGACCTTGCCGATCTCCATGACGTGCCCGTGGTCCGCCAGGGCGAGCGCGGCCTGGGCGTTCTGCTCGACGAGCAGGATGGTGGTGCCCTGGGCCTTCAGCTCGGCGATCGTCGCCATGATCTTCTGCATCATGATCGGCGAGAGACCCATGGAGGGCTCGTCGAGCATGAGCAGCTTCGGCTGGGACATCAGCGCCCGGCCCATGGCGAGCATCTGCTGCTCACCACCGGAGAGCGTGCCGGCGGCCTGCTTGCGACGCTCGCCCAGGATCGGGAAGAGGTCGTAGGCGCGCTGGACGTCCTTGGCGATGCCCGCGGTGTCCTTCCGGAGGAAGGCGCCGAGGAGGAGGTTCTCCTCGATCGTCATCCGGGGGAAGATGTGCCGGCCCTCGGGGGAGTGGGCCAGACCCAGCGAGACGATCTTGTGCGCGGGGACCTTGCGGAGGGACTTGCCCTCGAACTTGATCTGGCCGCCGACCGGCTTGAGGAGCCCGGAGAGGGTCCGCAGGGTGGTCGTCTTTCCGGCGCCGTTGGTGCCGATGAGCGTGACGACCTCACCGGCGTCGACGGAGAAGGAGATGCCCTTGACGGCCTCGATCTTTCCGTAGGCGACGCGCAGGTCCTCGACTTCGAGCAGTGCGGTCATGCGTCTTTCTCCTTGCCCGAACCGGGGTCTTGCGGGGTGTCCTCCGAGGTCTCCTCGGCGTCCGGGGTCTCGTCGGCCGGGGTCTCCTCCGAGACCGGGGCCTCAGGGGCCTCAGGGGCCTCGGGGGCGTCGTCCTCGGCGTCGGCGTCGGCGTCGGCGTCAGCTTCCGCGTCGGCGTCGGCGTCGGCGTCAGCTTCGGCTTCCGCGTCGGCATCGGCGGCCGCGGCCGGGGCCGGGGCCGCGCCGGTGTCGACCGGCTCGCCCAGGTACGCGGCGATGACCCGCTCGTCGCCCTGGACGGTCGCGCTGTCGCCCTCGATCAGCTTCTCGCCCTGGACGAGCACGGCGACCCGGTCGCAGAGGTTGAAGATGAACCGCATGTCGTGCTCGATGACGAGCACGGCGATGCCCATGTCCCGGATGGCGAAGATGAGTTCCTCCGCCGCCCGCGTCTCCTGCGGGTTCATGCCGGCCGTGGGCTCGTCGAGCAGGATCAGACCGGGGTCGCTCGCGAGGGCGCGGGCGATCTCCAGCTTGCGCTGCTCTCCGTACGGCAGGTTCTTGGCGAGGTGCTGCGCCTTGTCCTGGAGGCCGATGAACTCCAGGAGCTCCATCGCCCGCTGCGAGGCCTCCGCCTCGGCCTTCTTGAAGGCGGGGAGGCGGAGCAGCGCCGACCAGAGGCCCTGCTTCATCCGGGTGTGGCGTCCGACGAGGACGTTCTCCAGGACGGTCATGTTGTGGAAGAGGCGGATGTTCTGGAAGGTACGGGCGATGCCGGCGTCGGTCACCTTGTAGGACGTGGGCGGCAGGACCTTGCCCTTGTACCGGACCTCACCCTCGGTGGGGACGTAGAGACCGGTGAGGCAGTTGAAGAAGGTGGTCTTGCCGGCGCCGTTGGGGCCGATGAGACCGACGATCTCGCCGCTGTTGACGGTCAGGTTCACATCGCGGACGGCGGTGAGGCCGCCGAAGCGCATGGTGACCCCCCGCGCGTCGAGAACGGCCTCGCCGGCGGCCGGCGTGGTGGTGGCGTCGGCGGTCTTCGTGGTGGTCGTCATGATCAGGCACCTGCCTTGGCGAGCGTGGCGGGCGTCTCGTCGTTCTCGTGGAACTCCAGCTGGTTGCGCCGGTTGGCGATCATGCCCTCCGGACGGAAGCGCATGAGCAGGATCAGCGCGACGCCGAAGGCGAAGAGCTGGTACTCGCCCATGAACTGGAGCTTGTTCGGGATGAGGAAGAGCAGCGAGGCGCCGACCAGGGGACCGCTCATGGTGCCCATGCCGCCGAGGACGACGGCCGCGAGCAGGAAGGCGGAGTTGGGCGGGATCGGACCGGCGAAGAGGTACTGCTCCGGCGTCACCGTGTAGGTCACGTGGGCCTGCACGGTGCCGGCGAGGCCGGCGAGCGAGGCACCGAGCGCGAAGGCGATGAGCTTGACCCGGAAGCCGTTGATGCCCATGGCGAGCGCCGCGGTCTCGTCCTCGCGGATGGCGACCCAGGCGCGGCCGATCCGGGAGTCACCGCTGCGGCGGAAGACCATCACGACGACCGCCATGATCAGCAGCATCAGGAAGAAGTAGTTCGCGAAGCGGCCGATGGTGAAGCCGGCGATCGAGTGCTCGGCGCCGAAGTCGAACCCGAAGATGCTGAGGTTCGGGATGGACGCGATGCCGTTGGAGCCGTTGGTGATGTCGGGACCGGACGTGCCGTCCGTGTTCATCACCGCGATGCGGAAGATCTCACCGAAACCGAGCGTGACGATGGCGAGGTAGTCGCCGCGCAGCCGCAGGGTCGGGGCGCCGATGAGGACACCGAACACCAGGGAGGCTCCCGCGCCGACCAGGATGGCGGCCCAGAAGGGGAAGTGCACGCCGAACGGCGAGGTCGGGGCACCCGAGACGAGGGCGGCCGCGTAGGCGCCGACGCCGAGGAAGGCGACGTAACCGAGGTCGAGGAGACCGGCGAGGCCGACGACGATGTTCAGACCCAGGGCGACCGTGGCGAAGATCAGGATGTAGACGCCGAGCGTCGCGTACTGGTCGTCGGTCTGGGTGAAGGGGAAGAGCGCCGCCGCGGTGAACGCGCCCGCGATGGTGAGGTTCTGGTGCTTCTTGGTGAGCTGCGTGGCCTGCTGCATGAGGCCCGACTTGTTGACCGCGGCGAAGCCGAGGCCGGCCGTGATCAGGAAGCCGAGGAACAGCTCGTCGTACTCGGTGCCGACACCGTAGGTGAAGACGCCGAGCGCCACGGCGAGGATGCCCGTGATGATCAGGAGCTCGACGGAGGAGTGCAGCGGAGGCAGCTTGCGGGCGGGGCCCGCGGTCGCGAACGCGCCCTTGAAGGCCGTCCAGCCGTTGCCGGCCCGGTGCTTGAACTGGTCCCAGCTCGTGTCCTCCGGGTCCACGGGCAGCACCTTCGGCCGCTCGAAGGGGAGGGCGAGGGCGCCGAGGAGGGTGACCAGGGAGGAGAGCGCGACGATCGCGCCGCCCGGCTCCAGGTTGACCGGGCCGCCCAGCTCGACGCTGATCGCGCCGACCGTGAACCAGGTGGTGGCCAGGGTGGCGAGCGCGGCGAGCTTCACGGCCGCGTCGGCGCCGGCCGGGGTCAGCCAGCGGGTGCCCTTGACGCCGTACGACGAGAGGGCGAAGAGGGTGGTCAGCAGGCCCAGGACCAGGACCTGGAGCTGCAGGCCCGCGGGGGAGCCGTAGTACGTGAGGTCACCCGGGAAGGTGGGCGTCCAGGTCCAGGCGAGGAAACAGCCGGCGACCGTGAGGACGGCGCCGCCCAGGACGAGGGCGCGGGCGATCCGCACCGGCACGAAGCCGATGAGCCCGGTCGCTCCGGCCGACGTGGACGGCGCGGCCGCCGTCGTGTTCTCGGAGATGGTGGTCATGGTGCTCACGCCCTGTCCGCGACGCGCTCGCCGAGCAGGCCTTGTGGCCGGGCGAGGAGTACGACGATGAGGAGTACGAAGGCCCAGACGTCGGCCCAGGACTGGCCGCCGAGCTGCTCCATACCGGGGATGTGGCTGACGTACGCCGTCGCCATGGTCTCGGCGATACCGAGGACGACTCCGCCGATCATGGCTCCGTAGATGTTGCCGATACCGCCGAGGACCGCGGCCGTGAAGGCCTTGAGTCCGAGGAGGAAGCCCATCTTGTAGTCGACGACGCCGTACTTGAGGCCGTAGGCGACCGCGCCGACGGCCGCCATCGCGGCGCCGAGGGCGAACGCGATCACGATGATCCGGTCGGTGTTGACGCCCATGAGCTTCGCGGTGTCCGGGTCCTGCGCCGTGGCCTGCATGCCGCGGCCGACGCGGGTCCGCATGACGAAGAAGGCGAGAACGGCCATGCAGATCGGGGCGGCGATCAGGAGGAAGACGTCACCGGTCTGGATGGTGACGGGGCCGAGCTCGATCGGGCCGCCGGGGATCTGCGGGAAGGTCCGGGCGGACTTCGCCTCGGGGTACCACACCCACACCGCGTACTGCAGGGCGAGCGAGAGACCGATGGCCGTGATCAGCGGGGCGAGGCGGGGGCCACCGCGCAGCGGGCGGTAGGCGAACCGTTCCGCGCCGACGGCTATCGTCGTCGCGACGAGCACGGCGCCGATGATCATGACGGGCAGCGCGACCCACATGCTGGTGCCGCCGGGCAGGATGAGCCAGACCGTGAGCGCCCCGAAGCCGCCGGTCATGAAGATCTCGCCATGGGCGAAGTTGATGAGCTGGACGATGCCGTAGACCATCGTGTAGCCGACGGCGACGAGCCCGTACATGGATCCCAGTAGCAGGCCGTTGACCAGCTGCTGCGGCAGTTCGTTCACCGCATTGTCCTCCGAGACTTTCGACGGATGTGACACCGCGCGGGGTGCCTTGTGCGGCCCCCCGCGCGATGAAGGTGGTGCTGAGTGGTGCTGGTGGTGCGGAGTGGGGTGGCGGATCAGCCGCCGAAGGTGTCGGACTTGACCGGCTTGAACGCGCCGCCCTCGACCTTGTAGACCGTCAGCTGCTTGTTGGTGGTGTCACCGAACTCGTCGAAGGCGACCTTGCCGGTCACACCCTCGAAGGAGACGCCCTGCATGGCCTCGACGACCTTGGCGCGCTCGGGGACCTTGCCGCCGTTGCCCTCGGTGGCCTTCTTGACGGCCTCGATGATCGCCCAGGTGGAGTCGTAGGCGTAGCCACCGTAGGCCTCGTAGGCCTCCTTGTAGCCCTTGGCCTTGTAGTTGGTCAGGAACTCCTTGGCGGAGGCGAGGGACTCGATCGGCGCGCCGACCGAGGTCGCGATGTCACCGTTGGTCGCGGCCGCGCCGCCGAGCTTCACGTACTCGGGGCTGTAGATCGCGTCGCCGCCGACGACGACGACCTTCGCGCCGGCTTCCTTGATCTGCTTGGCCAGCGGGCCGGCGGCCGGGTACTCGCCACCGTAGTAGACGACGTCGGCGCCGGAGCTCTTCACCTTGGTCGCGACCGCGGAGAAGTCCTTGGTGTCGGGGTTGATGTGCTCGGTGCCGAGGACCTTGCCGCCGAGCTTCTCGAACTCGCCCTTGAAGGTGCCCGCGAGGCCGGCGCCGTAGGTCTTCTTGTCATCGATGATGAAGGCCTTGGTCTTCTTGGCCTCGCTGAAGACGTACTGGGCGGCGAACGGACCCTGGATGGCGTCGGTGGTCGCGGTGCGGAAGTACGACTTGTAGCCGCGCTTCTTGTCGCCGGAGGACCAGTTGACGCCCTGGCTCAGGGCCGGGTTGGTGTTGGCCGGGGAGACCTGGACCAGCTTCGCGTCGTCGAAGACCTTCTGCATCGACTCCGCGACGGAGGAGTTCAGCGGACCGACGACGCCGAGGACGCTCTTGTCGGCGACGAACTTGGTGGCGTTCTGCTGGCCGGCGGAGGGCTGCGCCTGGTCGTCCAGGGACTCCAGCTTGAAGGTCACGCCCTTGACGTAGGCCTTCTCGTTGGCCGTCTTGACCGCGAGGTCGGCCGAGTTCTTGATGCCCAGGCCGAGGGCGGACAGCTCACCCGTGAGGGGCGCGTCGAGACCGATGGTCACGGTGACGTTTCCACCGTCGCCGCCCTTTTCGGCGCCGCCCTTGTCGTCACGCGATCCGCAGGCGGTGAGGGTGAGTGCACCCGCGGTGACCGCGGTGGTGAGTATGAGCAACGAACGGTTTCGCACGAAGGGTCCTTTCCCTGGCGCGGCCCCCTCGGATGAGGCGGTGCCGTGAAGCTGCGGAGCGAGGGGTGCCGTTGTCGAACGCCGGGCCGTACTGAGGTGGTGCTGGGCCGTGCAGTAGGACGCGCCCGGCGGCGCGGTGACTGGCGGTGACTCTAAGCGCAGGTGGGGAGGGTCGGGGAGCGCCGAGGACATGATGTGACTGTCTTGTTATGCCGACGGGGAAAGAGTGTGCGCGACGGCAGGGAATAACGGGGCATAGGGGTTGGTATCGCGGTGTTCGCATAGTGAGAACATGCAGTTCCGCTAAGGGGCTTGAGCGATTCTTGGTACTGACGGTCCGCTCAGCGGACTCTCCGGATATCGGACAGCGGCAGAAACCTCAGCGGACGAATCGGCCCTTCCGTTCTTCGCGTTTTCCTCCCGTTCGCCCCTCGAACGAAGATCACGGAGAGTGACGGTCGGCGGAATCGAAGGGTGGCGACGAAGAGGGGAGGGGAAGGGGGGAGGGGAAGGGGGGAGGGGAAGGGGGCGGTGAGAGGGATGGTGCAGGGGACGACGGAGAGGACGACGGAGGGGGCGACGAAGGGGACGACGAAGGGGCGGCACTCTCGCGGGTGCCGCCCCTTGACCGTTCGGTCGATCGTCCGTGCGGGTCAGCCGCCCGCGACGATCCCCGCGTCCTTCGTCGTGACCTCGCGCAGCAGGCAGGTCAGCCGCGCCGAGCAGACCCGCCTGCCCTCCTCGTCGCTGATCACGATCTCGTACGTGGCGGTGGACCGCCCGCGGTGCACGGGCGTCGCCACGCCGGTCACGAGGCCGCTGCGCACCCCGCGGTGATGGGTGCAGTTGAGGTCGACGCCGACCGCGATCCGGGACACCCCGCCGTGCAGCATCGAGCCCACGGAGCCCAGCGTCTCGGCGAGCACCGCGGAGGCGCCGCCGTGCAGCAGGCCGTACGGCTGCGTGTTGCCCTCCACCGGCATCGTGCCGACGACCCGCTCGGCCGAGGCCTCCAGGATCTGTACGCCCATCCGGTTGCCGAGGTGCCCGGCGGAGAAGAGCGCGGGCAGGTCGACGCCGAGTGCCGCGTACTCGTCGATGACCTCCTGTGGGAACTTCACGTGCTGCTGTTCACCCATGGCCCGGCTCCGTTCGTCTTCGTACGGCTGGTGATCGCGGTGATCGCCGCGATCGCCGCGATCCGCCTGAGCAAACGCTTAGGCGGAGGGCGATTGTTCCAGACGGACGACCACGGACTTGCTGGCGGGGGTGTTGCTGACGTCCGCGGTGGACTCCAGCGGGATCAGCACGTTCGTCTCCGGGTAGTAGGCCGCCGCGCAGCCCCGGGACGTCGGGTAGTGCACCACCCGGAAGCCGGGCGCCCGCCGCTCCGTCCCGTCCGTCCACTCGCTCACCAGATCCGTGTACGCCCCGTCGGCGAGACCGAGCGCCGCCGCGTCCTCGGGGTGGACGAGGACGACCCGGCGGCCGCCCTTGATGCCCCGGTAGCGGTCGTCCAGACCGTAGATCGTGGTGTTGTACTGGTCGTGCGAGCGGAGCGTCTGGAGGAGCAGCCGGCCCTCCGGCACCTTCGGGTACTCGACGGGCGCGGCCGTGAAGTTGGCCTTGCCGGTCTTCGTGGGGAAGCGACGCTCGTCGCGCGGGCCGTGCGGCAGCGCGAAGCCGCCCGCGTTCGCCGAGAGACGGGCGTTGAAGTCCTCGAAACCGGGCACCACGCGCGCGATGCGGTCCCGGATCGTGGCGTAGTCCGCCTCGAACTGCTCCCAGGGCGTGGCCGATCCGTCCCCGAGCGCGGCCCGGGCCATGCGCGCCACGATCGCCGGCTCGGACAGCAGGTGCGGGCTCGCCGGCGGCAGGTTGCCGCGCGAGGCGTGCACCAGACTCATCGAGTCCTCGACCGTCACGATCTGGCGGCCGCTCTTCTGCACGTCCTTGTCGGTGCGCCCGAGCGTGGGCAGGATCAGCGCGCGCGTGCCCGTGACCGCGTGCGAGCGGTTCAGCTTCGTCGAGACGTGCACGGTCAGGCGCGCGTTCCGCATCGCCGCCTCCGTCACCTCCGTGTCGGGCGTCGCCCCCACGAAGTTGCCGCCCATCGCGAAGAACACCTTCGCCTCACCGTCGCGCAGCGCCTCGATCGAGCGGACCACGTCGTAGCCGTGGTGGCGCGGCGAGACGATGCCGAACTCCTTGTCCAGGGCGTCGAGGAAGGCCGGTGCCGGGCGCTCGAAGATCCCCATGGTCCGGTCGCCCTGCACGTTCGAATGGCCGCGCACCGGGCACACGCCCGCGCCCGGCCGCCCGATGTTCCCGCGCAGCAGAAGGAAGTTGACCACCTCGCGGATGGTCGGCACGGAGTGCTTGTGCTGCGTGAGCCCCATCGCCCAGCAGACGATCGTCCGCTCCGAGGCCAGCACCATCTCCAGGGCCCGCTCGATCTCGGCGCGGTCGAGCCCGGTCGCGGCGAGCGTCTCGTCCCAGTCGGCCGCCCGCGCCGCCGCGGTGAACTCCTCGTACCCGTGGGTGTGTTCCCGTACGAACTCCTCGTCGACCGCCCCGGGCGTCTCCAGGACCAGCTTGTTGAGGAGCCGGAAGAGGGCCTGGTCGCCGCCGATCCGGATCTGGAGGAAGAGGTCGGTGAGCGCGGCACCCTTGAGCATGCCCTGCGGGGTCTGCGGGTTCTTGAACTTCTCCAGACCGGCCTCGGGCAGCGGATTGACCGAGATGATCTTCGCTCCGGCGGCCTTCGCCTTCTCCAGGGCCGAGAGCATCCGGGGGTGGTTCGTGCCCGGGTTCTGCCCGGCCACGACGATCAGGTCCGCCCGGTGCAGGTCCTCCAGGGAGACACTGCCCTTGCCGATGCCGATGGTCTCGGTCAGCGCCGAACCCGAGGACTCGTGGCACATGTTGGAGCAGTCCGGCAGGTTGTTCGTGCCGAACTCGCGGGCGAAGAGCTGGAGCAGGAACGCCGCCTCGTTGCTCGTCCGGCCCGAGGTGTAGAACAGCGCCTCGTCGGGGGAGCCCAGGGCCCGGAGCTCCTCGGCGATGATCGCGAAGGCCCGCTCCCAGGTCACCGGCTCGTACCGCTCGCCGCCCTCCGGCAGCAGCATGGGCTGGGTGATCCGGCCCTGCTGGCCCAGCCAGTACCCGCTGCGGGTCGCCAGGTCGGCCACCGGGTGCGCGGCGAAGAACTCCGGGGTCACCCGGCGCAGCGTCGCCTCCTCGGCGACCGCCTTCGCGCCGTTCTCGCAGAACTCGGCGACGTGCCGCTTGTCCTCCTCGGGCCACGCGCAGCCGGGACAGTCGAAGCCGTCCTTCTGGTTGACCTTGAGCAGGGTGCGCGCGGTGCGCCGCAGCCCCATCTGCTCCTGCGCGATCCGCAGGGTGTGCCCGATGGCGGGCAGGCCCGCCGCGGCGTGCTGCGGCGCCGAGACCTGCGGTGCGTCCTGGACCGGGTCGCCGGCCGGCGGCTTGCTGACCATCGCGCTCTCCCTTGAGCGGTAGACCTGTGGTGTACGTCTCCGATCCTGTCACGCGGCACCGACACGGAGGCGGTCCGGGCAGCGCGACGGGGCGGGGGCGACGCCTGGGCGACCGGGAATGTCAGTGGGGCGTGGGAGGATCGTTCCGTGGCCGAGACAGCATCGAAGAAGACCGAGAAGACCGAAGCGGACCGCCCGCGACTCCTCCTCATGGACGGGCACTCCCTGGCGTACCGCGCGTTCTTCGCGCTGCCCGCGGAGAACTTCACCACCGCGACGGGACAGCCGACGAACGCGATCTACGGGTTCGCCTCGATGCTGGCGAACACCCTCCGCGACGAGGCGCCCACGCACTTCGCGGTCGCGTTCGACGTGTCCCGCAAGACCTGGCGGTCCGACGAGTTCCCCGAGTACAAGGCGAACCGCTCGAAGACCCCCGACGAGTTCAAGGGCCAGGTCGAGCTCATCGGCGAGCTCCTCGACGCGATGCACGCGCCGCGCTTCGCGGTCGACGGCTTCGAGGCCGACGACGTCATCGCGACCCTCGCCACCCAGGCGGAGGCCGAGGGCTTCGAGGTCCTGATCGTCACCGGCGACCGGGACTCGTTCCAGCTCGTCACCGAGCGCACCACCGTGCTCTACCCCACCAAGGGCGTCTCCGAGCTGACCCGCTTCACCCCGGAGAAGGTCGAGGAGAAGTACGGCCTGACCCCCGCGCAGTACCCCGACTTCGCCGCCCTGCGCGGCGACCCGTCCGACAACCTCCCGGGCATCCCCGGCGTCGGCGAGAAGACCGCCGCGAAGTGGATCAACCAGTTCGGCTCCTTCGCCGAGCTGGTCGACCGCGCCGAGGAGGTCAAGGGCAAGGCCGGGCAGAACTTCCGCGACCACCTGCAGTCGGTCAAGCTCAACCGCCGCCTGACCGAGATGGTCCGGGACGTCGAGCTGCCGAAGACCGTGCTCGACCTCGTCCGCGAGCCCTACGACCGCGGGGCCGTCGCGTTCGTCCTCGACACCCTGGAGATCCGCAACCCCTCGCTGCGCGAGCGGCTCCTCGCCGTCGACCCCGGCGCCGCCGAGGAGGCCGCCCCCGCCCCCGCCGCGGGTGTCGAGCTCGACACCTCCGTCCTCGGCGCCGGCGAGCTCGCCCCCTGGCTCGCCGAGCACGGCACCGAGCCCCTCGGCATCGCCACCGTCGACAGCTGGGCCCTCGGCACGGGGAACGTCAGCGAGGTCGCCCTCGCCGCCGCCGGAGGAGCCGCCGCCTGGTTCGACCCGAGCGCGGTCGACGAGGCCGACGAGCAGGCCTGGGCCGCGTGGATCGCCGACCCGGCCCGCCCCAAGGTCATGCACAACGCCAAGGGCGCGATGCGGGTCTTCCCCGAGCACGGCTGGAGCGTCGCGGGCGTCACCATGGACACCGCCCTCGCCGCCTACCTCGTCAAGCCCGGCCGGCGCTCCTTCGCGCTCGACGCGCTCTCCGTCGAGTACCTCGGGCGCGAGCTCGCCCCGGCGGCGGCCGCCGCCGACGGCCAGCTCGCCTTCGGCGCCGACGACACCGCCGAGGCCGAAGCCCTCATGACCCAGGCCCGCGCGGTCCTCGACCTCGCCGCCGCCTTCGACGAGCGGCTCGGCGAGGTCGGCGCCCGCGAGCTCCTCCACGACGTCGAGCTGCCCACCTCCGCCCTCCTCGCCCGCCTGGAGCGCAACGGCATCGCCGCCGACCGCGACCATCTGGAGGCCATGGAGCAGCAGTTCGCCGGCGCCGTGCAGCAGGCCGTGAAGGAGGCGCACGCCTCCGTCGGCCACGAGTTCAACCTCGGCTCGCCCAAGCAGCTCCAGGAGGTCTTCTTCGGCGAGCTGAACCTCCCGAAGACCAAGAAGACCAAGACCGGGTACACGACGGACGCCGACGCGCTCGCCTGGCTGGCCGGCCAGACCGAGCACGAACTGCCCCTGATCATGCTCCGCCATCGCGAGCAGGCCCGGCTCCGCTCCACCGTCGAGGGCCTGATCAAGACGGTCGCCGCCGACGGCCGGATCCACACCACCTTCAGTCAGACCGTCGCCGCCACCGGCCGTCTCTCCTCCACCGACCCGAACCTGCAGAACGTTCCGGTCCGCACGGACGAGGGCCGCGCCATCCGGCACGGCTTCGTCGTCGGCGAGGGCTTCGAAGCCCTCATGACCGCCGACTACAGCCAGATCGAGCTGCGCGTCATGGCCCACCTCTCCGAGGACGAGGGGCTCATCGAGGCCTTCACCTCGGGCGAGGACCTGCACACCACGGTCGCCTCCCAGGTCTTCGGCGTGGAGCGGTCCGCCGTCGACGCCGAGATGCGCCGCAAGATCAAGGCCATGTCGTACGGCCTGGCCTACGGCCTCTCCGCCTTCGGCCTCTCGCAGCAGCTGAACATCGACCCGGGCGAGGCCCGCGGCCTGATGGACACCTACTTCGAGCGCTTCGGCGGGGTCCGGGACTATCTGCGCCGGGTCGTCGACGAGGCCCGCGCCACCGGATACACCGAGACGATGTTGGGCCGCCGCCGCTACCTGCCCGACCTCAACAGCGACAACCGGCAGCGCCGCGAGTCCGCCGAGCGGATGGCGCTCAACGCACCGATCCAGGGCACGGCCGCCGACATCGTCAAGGTCGCCATGCTGGGCGTCGACCGGGCGCTGACCGAAGCGGGCCTCGCCTCCCGGATGCTGCTCCAGGTCCACGACGAAATCGTGCTCGAACTCGCCCCGGGCGAGCGCGAGCAGGTCGAGGCGCTGGTCCGCGAGCAGATGTCCGCCGCGGCGGACCTCCGCGCCCCGCTCGACGTCTCGGTCGGAGTAGGCCTGAACTGGGACTCGGCCGCCCACTGACGCAGGGGGCCCGGCGCCCGCCGGGGTGGGGCCCGTGCTCTGCCCGCGTGGGGGCCGGCCCCGCCCGTGCCCCGCGCCCGCCCGTGCGGGTCCCGCCGCCCTGTTGTGGGCATTCGTCCCGCTGGGTTGGGGGTCCCCCCGGGGCGAAGCCCCAGGGGGAGGGTGGGCACGACGGGGCGGCGCCCCTTGCCGGGCCCAGGCTGCCGGTGCCCCGGACCCGCACCACGGGTGCGGTGCGGCCCCGGGGTTGTGCGCCAGGTGGACCAGTCAGGGGGCGGGTCGACGCCCCCGCTCCCGAGACTGGGGAGCATGATCATGAGCCGCCGCTCCCGCCTCCGCGCCTGGGCGCTCCTCGGGGCGTTCCTCGGAGCATCGGGCACCGCCTGGCCCGCCGAGGCACACCGCGCGCCCGCACTCTGCACCTCGTCCCGCGAGCCGGCCCTCGCCGCCCGGATGTCCCAGGACATCGCGGCGGCGCTCAAGGGCCGCGACGGCACGGTCTCGGTCGCCGTCCACGACCCCCGCCGCGGACTGCGCTGCCGGCTCGGGGACACCCGGCTCTACGACTCCGCCAGCACCGCCAAGGTCCTCATCATGCAGGCCGTCCTCGGCCGGGCCGAGGAACTGGGCCGCGCGCCCACCCGGCTGGAGGCCCAGCGGATGAAGGCCATGATCACCCGCTCGGACAACACCGCCGCCACCGACCTGTGGCACGGGCTCTCACGCGCTCGCCTGAACAGGGTGCTGCGCGAGGCCGGCGCCCAGGACACCGTCCTCGGCCACGACCGCTACTGGGGCCTCACCCGCACCACCGCCCGCGATCAACTGGCCCTGCTCGCCGCGGTCTCCCACCGCACCGAGGCGCTCACCCTGATGGGGCAGGTCGTCAGCAGCCAGGCCTGGGGCGTCACCGCGGGCGCGCCCCGCACGGTCAAGGTCCACCTCAAGAACGGCTGGCTGCCTCGCGCCACCCACGAGTGGCGGGTCCACAGCATCGGCATCGTCCGCGGCACGGGCACGGGCACGGGCACAGGTACCGGCACCGGTACGGGTACTGCCGCCACCGCCGACTACCGACTGGCGCTCCTGAGCCACGACAACCCCACCATGCGGTACGGAGTACGCACCCTGGAGGGCGTCGCCCTCGCCGTGCACCGCGGCCTCGCGGGCAGCACGGCGGCCCGCGGTTTCACCCCTGGCGACAGGATCAGCGAGACCCCGGACGGGAGCGCTCCGCCCGGCGAACCGGGGCCTCTCCCTTCGAGCCCTCCGAGCCCTCCGGTCCCTCCGACGCCGGGAGGGTCGTGGCCGGGGCCCCGGCCACAGGAGTGGGGGACGTTCCCAGGAGCCGCGCCCCCGTCCCGTACAGCACGAGCCCGACGGCGAGCCCCGCGCCGGCCCCGAAGCAGGCCGTCGGAATGACGTCCAGGGGCGTCTCGATCCGGTTCCAGCCCCAGTACGCGGCCCAGCGCAGCACCCGGTGGGCGACACCGGCGAGGACACAGCCGCCGATGAGGCCGACCGCGACAAGCCGCCCCCGCCGGCCCGGGACCGGCACCCCGGCGGGCAGCTCCGTGCCCGGCGCGGTGGAGCGCGCCGCCCGGAACGTGAACCAGCAGAGGAGCCCCAGGGCCAGCGCGGAACCCCCGTACTGCGCGTAGAGATAGACGGGGAACCCGGCGACGAGCTCGCCGAGGAAGGGGATCGCCCGCGTGCCCCAGCGGTCGATGTGGGTGAAGGAGTCCCACACCACGTGGGTCGTCGAACCGAGCACCGCGGAGAGGAAGAACCACCCGGCGAGCACCGCCGCGTGCCGCTCCCGCCAGGGCCGGCCCCGCACGAGCCCGTACACCCGCCCGCGCACCCGGGCGGGCAGCAGCGCGACGAGCGGCTCGCGCACGGTCAGCCAGAGGCCCACGAGAGCCGCGGTGATCAGTACGTCGGCCGTGACGATCCCGACGGGGGAGTGGGTGACGTCCCCGAGGGCCATCGCACCGGGCACCGCCGTGGCCGCGAAGTAGGTCATGTCCGGCGCGAAGGAGCCGGCGACGAGGGCGGACGCGACCAGCGGTCCGCGCGCGGTTCCGTCCCGGTGCAGCCCGGGCAGGACGGCGGCGGCATGGCTCAGCGTGAACGGCAACAGGAGCTCCAACTCGGTTCCGGTGGTGACGGCCGGGGCGGGGAACGGCCGCAGTACAAGAGGTACCGGACGCGCCGACCGGTTCCCTTTCCCGGCCCGTATACGTGCGGAGACCACCGGTCCGTGTCCGATCGACAGGAGCCCGAGAGGTGACGAAAGCGTGAAGCACGGTCAGGCGCCCGTGTCCGCCGGTCCGGAGTTGGCATAGGGTCGCCTGAGGTCACACGCGGGGAGCGTGGGACGCAGTCGATGGGGAGGGGACCACAGGTATGGCAGCGCAATTGGGCCGCCGTCTGCGCAGGGGGGCCACCAGCGGTGCGGTGGTGGCCGCGGCGGTCGCGGCGCTCGCCGCCTCGCAGGCACCGGAGATGACCCCGCCGCCCGCGGACAACGCCGGTGGCGACCGGCCCATCGGCGCGGGGGACACCGCGACGCCGCCGGCCGACGGGTCCGCGACCGGCGATTCCCCGTACTACACCGAACTGCCTCCCCTGAACACCCCGAACAAGCCGGGGGCGCCCACCCACCTGCCGGTGATCACCGGGCCCGCCGAGGCCGGCATACCCGCGTCCGTCCTCTCCGCCTACAAGCGGGCCGAGGCATCGATCCGCTCGACCGACCCCGCCTGCAACCTGCCGTGGCAGCTGCTCGCCGGTATCGGCAAGGTCGAGTCCGGGCAGGCGCGCGGCGGCCGGGTCGATGCCAACGGCACGACCCTCTCGCCGATCCTCGGCCCCGTCCTCAACGGCGTCGGCTTCGCCGACATCTCGGACACCGACGGCGGCGCCTACGACAACGACAAGATCCACGACCGCGCCGTCGGCCCGATGCAGTTCATCCCGTCGACCTGGGCGACCTGGGGCCAGGACGCCAACAGCGACGGCAAGAAGGACCCGAACAACATCTACGACGCCGCGCAGGCCGCCGGTCTCTACCTCTGCGCCAACGACCGGAACCTCGCGCTCAAGGCCGACCTCGACCGCGCCGTCCTCAGCTACAACCGCTCGACGGAGTACCTGAACACGGTCCTGTCCTGGTTCGAGTACTACAAGCGCGGCACCCACCAGGTCCCGGACGGCATGGGCGTGCTGCCGGTCGACCGCAGCGACGACCGCGGCCGGGTCAACCGCCCCAGGCCCACCCCGCCGTTCTCGCCCCTGCCGACGGATCGCGCGCCGAAGCCCCCCGTGCCGAAGCCGTCCGGTACGGTCGCGCCGCCGAAGGCCACGCCCCCGACGACCGACCCGTCGCCGACGGTCCCGCCGACGACGGTCCCGCCGACGACGAGCCCGAGCGAGCCCCCGACCACTCCGCCGACGACGACGCCCACCGTCCCGCCGGCCGTCAAGGTCACACGGCTCTCGACCGTGGCCACAGGCCCGCTGACGACCAGCACCGGGAACGTCTTCGCCAAGGCCCCCACGGTCGCGGCGCTCGACGCGTCCGGCGCGCCCGTCGCCGGCGTGAGCATCCGCTTCGAGATCATCGGCGCCACCGACGCCCGCTTCTCCGGCGGCACGACCTCGGCCCTCGCCACCACCGGGTCGAGCGGCATGGCGGCCTCTCCCGTGCTGCGGGCGGGCGAGACGCTCGGTTCGTTCACGGTGCGGGCCACCGTGGTGAGCCGCACCCTGCCCGCCGTCGAGTTCACCGCGACGGTCACCGAGCGCCAGGCGGACGCCCTCACGCGGCTCGAAGGCGACGCCCTGTCCGCCACCGCCGGCACCGGGTTCACCCAGCAGCTGCGGGTGAAGGCCACCGACCAGGGCGCGCTCGCCCCCGGTGTCGTCGTCACCGGCCTCGTCGTCGCCTCGCAGACGGACACCGCGGCGAGCGCCGACGGCCCGTACTTCAAGGGCGACGCGGGAACGACGGCCAGGACGAAGACCTTCACGACCGACGCGAACGGTCTGATCACCCTCGATCCCGGCGCACTCCTCGCGGGCGACAAGGCGGGCACGTACTTCCTCAAGCTGACGACGCCCGGCGGCGGCAGCACCTTCGTCGAGCTCACGGTCACGGCGGCGCCCACCACCGAGCCGTCGACCCCGGCGCCGGCGCCCTCCACGACCGACGCACCCGAGGCCACCTCCTCTCCCTCCCCCTCGGCCTGACCGAGAGCCCCGCTCACCGCGTCGCGTCACCCCGCGCCGCCCCTCCGTCCGTACCGGACGCGGGGGGCGGCGTTCCGCGTTACCCGGGTACAACGTGTTCTCATCTCGCGGTCCCGTTGCTACGGTTCCCCCCGCCCTGACGCCCCATCAGATCGAGCAGCGGGAGGCCGACCATGCGCGCCCTTGTCGCCGTCGCCATCGGACTCGCCCCAGTCCTCCTCTTCGTCCTCCTCGTCTCCTTCGTCGATCTGCCGCCCGACGGGCCGACCTCGCCCAAACCGCTGCTCACCGCCGATCCCGGCCCGAAGAAGTAGGGGGCGACCGTGCGCCGCCGAGCCAGCCTCGTCCTGCTCGCCCTCGCCGTCTGCTGCGCCGCGATGGCACCGACCCTGCGGTGGTACGCCTTCCCGCGCCTGGCGAAGATCCCGCCGAACCAGTACCAGGAGACCGTCCTGGAGGCGAGCCCCGCGACCCTCCTCAACTACTCCACGCTCAAGTCCGAGAAGGTCCAGAAGCTCACGATCATCCAGACCCTCAAGGGCAACGTGGAGGAGTCGAAGCGGATCGAACGCGACGCCGGACGCGACGTCGTCGTCTGGGACGCCCTCGCCTACATCACCGGCCCCGACGGCAAGATGGTCTCCAAGATCCCCGAGCGCTACATCTTCGACGCCCACACCCAGGACCCCGTCCACGCCACCGGCGAGACGGTCGACGGCGACCCGGTCCGGCGCGAGGGCATCGAGTTCAAGTGGCCCTTCCTCACCGAGAAGCGGGACTACCAGTACTTCGACGCCCAGACCCGTACCTCGGCCCCCATCCACTACAAGGGCACACAGAACTTCCGCGGCCTGGAGGTCTACTACTTCGAGCAGACCATCCCCTGGACCAAGGTCCCCATGCCCAAGACCATGCCGGTCAAGATCCCCCCGGAGGTCATCGCCGATTCCGGCCTCACCCGCTGGTACACGACCAAGCGCATGTTCTGGATCGAGCCCGTCACCGGCGCGCCCGTCAACGGCGAGGAGATCCACAAGGAGGAGCTCCGCAACGCCAGGACACTGATGGGGCAGGACACCCTCACCGTCTTCGAGGGCCACGTGAAGATGCGCGAGGATTACGTCAAGAGCGTCGGCGAGCTGGTCGAATCCAACCGGCTGATGGTCCTGATGCTCGTCTCCTACCTGCCCTGGAGCCTCACCGTCCTGGCCCTCGCCCTCCTCGCCCTGGCCTTCTGGCTGGAGGCCCGCTCCCGCCGCACGGCATCGCCTTCGGCACCCTCGGGGTCCGTCACCGCTCCCGTCTGACCCGCGCGCTGGTGTACCGGGTCGGCTCGTACGCGGAGGGGTCCTCCGGCCACGGATGCTTCGGATACCGGCCGCGGAGCTCCGCCCGCACGGCCCGGTAGCCCTCCCGCCAGAACGACGCCAGGTCGGCGGTGACGGCCGCCGGCCGCCCGGCGGGCGAGAGCAGATGGACCAGCACCGGCACCCCCGCCACCCGGGGCGTCTCGGTCAGACCGAACATCTCCTGCAGCTTCACCGCGAGCACCGGCCGCCCGCCGCCGTACTCGACCCGTATCCGCGAACCGCTCGGCACCTCGATCCGCTCCGGCGCGAGCTCGTCCAGCCGGCCCGCCTCGCCCGTCGCCCAGGGCAGCAGCCGCCGCAGGGCCTGACCGGCGTCGATCCGCCCCAGATCGGCCCGGCGCGCCGCCCGGGACAACTCCGGCTCCAGCCACTCCCCGGCCCCGTCCACCAACGCCCCGTCCGCCACGTCCGGCCAGGGCTCGCCCAGCTCTCCGTACAGGAAGGCGAGCCGCTCGCGCAGCTCCGAGGCCTCCCGGCTCCACCGCAGCAGCCCGAGCCCCTCCCGCCGCAGCCCGTCGAGCAGCGCCGCCCGTACGAGCGCGGGCTCGGCCCCCGGCCCGAGGGGCCGTACGGTCAGCTCGACCGCGCCCAGCCGGTCCACCGAACGCGCGACCACGTCCCCGTCCTCCCAGTGGACCTCCTCGCCCGTGGCTCGCAGATGACCCGCCGCCCACCGGGCCGTGCCCTCGTCGACCACGGCTGCCAGCCGCACCCGCGCCGTGGCGTCCCGCGCCGTACGGTCCGCCACCGCCACGGCCAGCCACGGAGTGGAACGCAGCCCCGAACCCTCGGCGATCCGGGCCCCGCCGCCCGACACCATCAGATACCCGCCCTGCTCCCGGGCCCTGGCCACCCGCTCCGGAAAGGCCAGCGCGGTCACCAACCCGGCCACGGCGTCCTCGTCCCCGGACCCCGGCGCCGCGCGCTGCCCTGGTTCGGCCGCCTCACCGGCCGAACGCTCCAGACGCCGCGCCTCCGCCTTCCAACGGGCCGCGTAGCCGTCCCCGCCCCGACAGGCCGACCGCCAGGCCGCCGTCAGATCGTCCCCGTACTCCCTGGGAGGCTCCTCGCTCAGCAGCGCCACCACCTCCGCCGCCCGCCGGACCCCCACCTCGGCGGCGCCGTCGAGCAGCGCCCGGCCCAGCCGGGGGTGAAGCCCGAGCCGGGACAGCCGCCCTCCCCGCTCGGTGGCCCGCCCCTCCTCGTCCACGGCACCGACCGCCGCGAGCACGGAACGGGCCGCCGCCATCGCACCGGCCGGCGGCGCGTCCAGCAGGGCGAGCCCCTCCGCCGTCGGATCGCCCCAGCAGGCGACCCGCAGGGCGAAGGCCGCGAGGTCGGCGATCCTGATCTCGGGCGAGGGGAACCGCACCCGGCTCCCGTCCTCGGCCTCCGCCCAGCACCGGTAGACGGTGCCGGAGGCCTCGCGCATCGAACGCCCGGCCCGCTGAGTGGCGGCCGCGGTCGACACCGGCACCGTCGCCAGCGACCCCAGCCCCCGCGCGTGGTCCATCCGGGGCTCCCGTGCGAGCCCCGAGTCCACGACGATCCGGACCCCGGGCACCGTCAGGCTCGACTCCGCCACCGAGGTCGACAGCACCACCCGGCGCCGCCCGCCCGGCTCGGCCCCTCGCAGGACCGCGTCCTGCACCGCGGCAGGCGCCCGGCCGTGCAGCTGGAGGACCTCCGCGTCCAGCCCCGCGAGCAGCCCCGCCGTCCGGGCGATCTCGCCTGTGCCGGGGAGGAAGCAGAGGACGTCCCCCTCGTGCCGCTCCATCGCCAGCCGGACCGTCGCCGCCACATGGCGCAGCAGCGCCGGATCCACCCAGGTGCCGTGCGCGGGCCGGATCCCGGCCGGCGGGGCGGCGAACCGGACCGTGTATCCGTGTCCCTCGCCCTCGCTCCGCACGACCGGCGCGGGTCCGCCGCCGTCCACGACCGTGAGCAGCCGCGCCCACGCTTCCGCGTCGCTCGTCGCCGAGGCCGCGATCAGCTTCAGCTCCGGCCGCAGGGCGGCGCGGACGTCCACCAGGAAGGCCAGGGCCGTATCGGCGTCCAGATGCCGCTCGTGGCACTCGTCGAGCAGCACCACGTCCACGCCCGCCAGCTCGGGATCCCGCTGGAGCCGCTGGAGCAGGACGCCCGTGGTCACCACCTCGACCCGGGTCGCGGGACCGATCCGCCGCTCGCCGCGCACCGAGAAGCCGACCGCCCCGCCGACCTCCTCGCCGAGCAGCCAGGCCATCCGCCGGGCCGCCGCCCGCACCGCCATCCGGCGCGGCTCGGCCACCAGCACCTGCCGCTTCGGTCCGCCCCCTATGTACCCCGCGAGGGCGAGCGGCACCAGCGTCGTCTTGCCGGTGCCGGGCGGCGCGTGGAGCACCGCCGTGCCGCGCTCCTCGAGCGCGGTCAGCAGCTCGGGGACGGCATGGCGGACGGGAAGCAGGTCGAGTGCGTCGTTTCGGATCACGTACTCAGTCTCATACGCGAGAAGAAGAAGTGGGCCCGGCTGTCCACAGGCCCCACCCATTAATAGGACTGTTCCTGGCGTTCGCAGACGAAGATCGCCGTGCCCGGGATCAGGTTCCCCCGGAGCGGCGACCAGCCGCCCCACTCCTGGCTGTTCCAGGCCGGCCACTCCGGCTCGACCAGGTCCACGAGCCGGAAACCGCCCGCCACCACGTCCCGCACCCGGTCCCCGATCGTCCTGTGGTGCTCCACATAGACGGCCCGGCCCTGCTCGTCCTGTTCGACGTAGGGCGTGCGGTCGAAGTACGAGGCCGCCACCGAGAGGCCCTCCGGCCCCGGCTCGTCCGGGAACGCCCAGCGGATCGGGTGCGTCACCGAGAAGACCCAGCGGCCGCCGGGCCGCAGCACCCGGCGCACCTCGCGGAAGACCCGTACGGGATCGGCCACGAACGGCACCGCGCCGTACGCCGAGCAGACCAGGTCGAAGGAGCCGTCCCGGAAGGGCAGCGCCCCGGCGTCCGCCTCGACCAGCGGCACGCCCCCGCCGATCCGCAGCGCGTGCTGGAGCTGCCGGTGCGAGAGGTCGAGGGCCACCGGCCGTGCCCCCTGCGCCGCCAGCCAGCGCGAGCACTGCGCCGCGCCCGCGCCGATCTCCAGGACGTCGCGCCCCTTCAGCGAACCGGCCGGCCCGAGCAGCTCCGCCTCGGCCTCGTCGAGCCCCTCGGGACCCCATACGAACCGGTCGTCACCGAGGAAGGCCCCGTGCTCGCTCTGGTACTCGTCCGCGTTCCGGTCCCACCAGCCGCGGCTGGCCCGGCTGCTCTCCGCGTCCCCCGCGTCACGCCGGGTCGCCTCGGCCTCGCCCTCGGCCCCGCTCTCGACGGAGTCGCGGCCCTCGTGCTGTTCGTACTCTTGGTTCATCTCGCCCGCCGATGTAGTTTGCGCTCAGTGCCGCCGTGCGGCCGACCCCGCCTGTGGTGCGGATCGGCGCGGCGGACAAGAAATAGTGCCGGGTTTGCACGGTTCTGCCCCCGGTGCGCGCTTCGCGCATTGACCCTGTCCGGCCGCCCCCGTATGCTAAAGGTTGCGCTGCGGGCCTGCGCGCCTCAGACGGAGCAGGCCGCGCTCGTACCTGTTGTATGTCCCCTCGGTTTTCGAGGCGCCTCCCGTTCGCGGGCAGGGGCTTCATTGGCTGTCCGGCTTCTTGGTGCGATACGGGCTCTCGGCGTAGCAGTACCTACGACTTTCTGTCCGTAACCGGAGCCCTTTCCCACATGACGAGCAGCACCGAGACCACCGCCACCAGCACCACCCCGCAGGTTGCGGTCAACGACATCGGTAACGAGGAAGCCTTCCTCGCCGCGATCGACGAGACGATCAAGTACTTCAACGACGGCGACATCGTCGACGGCGTCATCGTGAAGGTCGACCGGGACGAGGTCCTGCTCGACATCGGTTACAAGACCGAAGGCGTTATCCCGAGCCGCGAGCTCTCGATCAAGCACGACGTCGACCCGAACGAGGTCGTCAAGGTCGGCGACGAGATCGAGGCCCTGGTTCTCCAGAAGGAGGACAAGGAAGGCCGCCTGATCCTCTCGAAGAAGCGCGCCCAGTACGAGCGCGCCTGGGGCACCATCGAGAAGATCAAGGAAGAAGACGGCATCGTCACCGGTACCGTCATCGAGGTCGTCAAGGGTGGTCTCATCCTCGACATCGGCCTCCGCGGCTTCCTCCCGGCCTCCCTGGTCGAGATGCGTCGTGTCCGCGACCTCCAGCCCTACGTGGGCAAGGAGCTCGAGGCGAAGATCATCGAGCTGGACAAGAACCGCAACAACGTGGTCCTGTCCCGCCGCGCCTGGCTCGAGCAGACCCAGTCCGAGGTTCGCCAGACGTTCCTCACCACCCTGCAGAAGGGTCAGGTCCGCTCCGGCGTCGTTTCCTCGATCGTCAACTTCGGTGCCTTCGTGGACCTGGGTGGCGTCGACGGTCTCGTGCACGTCTCCGAGCTGTCCTGGAAGCACATCGACCACCCGTCCGAGGTTGTCGAGGTCGGCCAGGAAGTCACCGTCGAGGTTCTCGACGTGGACATGGACCGCGAGCGTGTCTCCCTGTCGCTGAAGGCGACGCAGGAGGACCCGTGGCAGCAGTTCGCCCGGACCCACCAGATCGGCCAGGTCGTCCCGGGTAAGGTCACGAAGCTGGTTCCGTTCGGTGCGTTCGTCCGCGTGGACGAGGGCATCGAGGGTCTGGTCCACATCTCCGAGCTGGCCGAGCGCCACGTGGAGATCCCGGAGCAGGTCGTCCAGGTCAACGACGAGATCTTCGTCAAGGTCATCGACATCGACCTCGAGCGTCGTCGCATCAGCCTCTCGCTGAAGCAGGCCAACGAGTCCTTCGGTGCCGACCCGGCCTCGGTCGAGTTCGACCCGACCCTGTACGGCATGGCCGCGTCCTACGACGACCAGGGCAACTACATCTACCCCGAGGGCTTCGACCCCGAGACCAACGACTGGCTCGAGGGCTTCGAGACCCAGCGCGAGGCCTGGGAGACCCAGTACGCCGAGGCGCAGTCGCGCTTCGAGCAGCACCAGGCTCAGGTCATCAAGTCCCGCGAGGCCGACGAGGCCGCCGCTGCCGAGGGCGCTGCCGCCCCGGCCGCCGGTGGCAACGCCGGTGCGGGCATCTCGGGTGGTTCGTACTCCTCGGAGTCGGACGACAACTCCGGCGCCCTGGCGTCGGACGAGGCGCTCGCCGCCCTCCGCGAGAAGCTCGCCGGCGGCCAGAGCTGAACAGGCTCTCCGCTGAGCGCTAGCCGCTAGCGAATCGAGGCCCGCTTCCCTTCGGGGAAGCGGGCCTCGGTCGTTTCCACGGGTCCCCTCCGGGGCTCGGGGCTTCCACGGGCTCCACCGGGGTACGTCCGGGCTCCTCCGCCGGAAGATCGGCCCGCACGGGAATGGTGGTGCGGCTCACGGCGTTGCCAGAGAGAACACGAGGAGGAGCGGTAATCGTGCTTGATCCCCAGGATTTGTACGAATGGGACCCGAAGGGCCTGGCCGTCGTCGACCTGGCTCTCGCGCAGGAGTCGGCCGGGCTGGTCATGCTCTACCACTTCGAGGGCTACATCGACGCCGGCGAGGCGGGTGAGCAGATCGTCGAGCGGCTGCTCGACACCCTTCCCCACCAGCTGGTGGCCCGCTTCGACCACGACCGGCTCGTGGACTACCGCGCCCGCCGCCCCCTGCTGACCTTCCGGCGTGACCGCTGGAGCGCGTACGAGACGCCGTCCATCGAGGTCCGCCTCGTCCAGGACGCCACAGGGGCCCCCTTCCTGCTCCTCTCGGGGCCCGAGCCCGACGTCGAGTGGGAGCGGTTCGCCGCCGCCGTCCGGCAGATCGTCGAGCGCCTCGGCGTGCGCCTCTCGGTCAACTTCCACGGCATCCCCATGGGCGTGCCGCACACCCGGCCCGTCGGCCTCACCCCGCACGGCACCCGCACGGACCTCATGCCCGGGCACACCAGCCCCTTCGACGAGGCCCAGGTCCCCGGCAGCGCCGAGTCCCTCGTCGAGTACCGGCTGTCGGAGTCCGGCCACGACACCCTCGGGGTAGCCGCCCACGTCCCGCACTACGTGGCCCGCTCGCCGTATCCGGACGCCGCCCTGACCGTCCTCGAGGCCGTCACGGCCGCCACCGGCCTCGTGCTGCCCGGCGTCGCCCACGCGCTGCGGACCGAGGCCCGCCGCACCCAGACCGAGATCGACCGCCAGATCGGCGAGGGCGACGAGGAGCTGGTCGCGCTCGTACAGGGCCTTGAGCACCAGTACGACGCGGTGGCCGGCGCCGAGACCCGCGGCAGCCTGGTCGCCGAGCCGGTCGACCTGCCCTCGGCCGACGAGCTGGGCCGCGAGTTCGAGCGCTTCCTCGCCGAGCGGGAGGGCGACGCATAGCCCCCGCGGGCCAGGCCCTAAGCTGCCGCTCATGCTGAAGGTGGGCCTGACCGGCGGGATCGGCGCCGGCAAGAGCGAAGTGTCGCGGCTGCTCGTCTCGTACGGGGCCGTGCTGATCGACGCGGACCGGATCGCCCGCGAGGTCGTCGAACCCGGGACACCTGGGCTCGCGGCCGTCGTGGAGGCCTTCGGGGACGACGTCCTGACCGAGGACGGCGCGCTCGACCGGCCGAAGCTCGGCTCCATCGTGTTCGCCGACGCCGACCGGCTGGCCACCCTGAACGCCATCGTGCACCCCCTGGTCGGGGCCCGGTCGGCGGAGCTGGAGAGCAGGGCGGGTACCGGAGACGTCGTCGTCCACGACGTACCCCTGCTCGCCGAGAACGGACTCGCGCCGCTGTACGACCTGGTCGTGGTCGTGGACGCGTCCCCCGAGACCCAGCTCGACCGGCTCGTACGCCTCAGGGGCATGGCCGAGTCCGAGGCCAGGGCCCGGATGGCCGCCCAGGCCACACGCGCCCAGCGGCTGGCGATCGCGGAGCTCGTGATCGACAACGACGGTCCGCTGGAGGCGCTGGAACCGCAGGTCCGGAAGGTCTGGGACGAGCTGGAGCGCCGCGCCGCCGCTTCGGTCTAGGCCTCTCCCCGTACGTGGCGGAATGCCGTCGCCGGGTCCGGTGTTCCTTCACCTGATCGAGGGAAGGATGCCATCGTGGCCGACAGGAACCCGGAAACGCACGTCATCGACTTCCGCGCCGCCGAGCACCTGCTGGCCGCGCGGGACCCGCGTGGCGCCGTGAAGCTGCTGGACTCGGTGATCGCCGCCCATCCCGAGAACACGGCGGCGCGACTGCTGAGGGCCCGGGCGTTCTTCGCGGCCGCCCAGCTCCGCCCGGCGCAGCTGGAGTTCGAGCTGGTCCTGGAGCGCGAGCCGGACAACGCCTTCGCGCACTTCGCGCTGGCCCGCACCTTCGAGCGCTCGGGGCGGACCGCCCAGGCCACTCGGCACTTCCGGCTCGCCGCCGCGCTCGACCCGAAGCCGGAGTACCTCCAGGCGGCGGGTTTCGACACACCGAAGTGACGGCCCGGGCTCAGCGGTCCGCGCCGTGGTCGGGTTCGTAGGGCGGGACGTCCCGTCCCGGCTGCCAGTGCGGGCCCTGGTGGAGGTGGTGCAGGACCATCGACAGGTCGACCACGACCACCAGGAGGAGCACCCCGCAGGCGGCGGCCCAGCCCGGGCGGCCCACCAGCGAGAACACGGTCGTGCCGAAGGCGGCCCAGAGCAGCCCCCACACACTGAGCCAGAACCGCAGCCGCAGGGCACTGCGCGCGGTGGCCGGCTCGTTCCCTGAGCGCATGACGGTCACCCCTCCCTCCGGGGCCCCTGTCCACTTCCAGGATGGACCCGCGGCGGCGGAGGGGGAAGGGCGGGCGAACGAGCGGAGGGCGCGGCAGGCGGGTGCCTATGGGCGGCCGCCTCCGGTCTGGTCGTGCCTAGTGGATGACGCTGTAGCTGCGCCAGGGGAGGGTGCCCGGCACGATGTTGTTGCCGCTGTTGGTGGGGAGGTAGGTGTTGGTCTTCCCCCGGCAGTCGCGGGTCGGGTAGAGCCTGATGTCGACCAGGGTCTCGTTCAGCACGTGGGTCGCACCGGACGGCGCGAGCCGGTGGCAGCCCTTCACCGAGGGGCTGGTCACGGTCACCGTCACCTCGCGTTCCGTCTCGTACGAGAGCGTGCCGACGGCGCTGCGGCCGAGGCCCGAGCAGCCGGCGACCGCGAGAGTGAGCAGGACGGCTCCGGTGGCCGTCGTGAGACGCCGGCGAACGGACATGGCGAATCCTCTTCTGTCGTGCGAAGGCGGCGGTCCGCGGGCACCCCGGTTCACCCGGGTCCACCTCGGGCCCACCCCCGGTCCAGGCCACCATGCCGCCTGCCGGACCGTGCCGCATCCGCTGCTGGGCCGGCCGGGCGAACGGGCCCTGGCGGCGTTGTCAGACCCCACCCGTAAGGTCGGAGTTCCCAGTAGGAGAGCCGGGCGGAGATCCCGTCGGAATCCGCCGCACAGCGGGAGGAGAGCAGAGCCGTGACGCACACCTGGGCGACCGCCGCCGTCTTTCTCCCGGCTGCCCTTCCGCGCGAGGGCCGCATCGCCTTCTGGGCACCCGACGGGGGAGCCCTGCCGGACCTCGCCGTGTCCGGCGGCGGCCCGGAGTCCGCCGAAGCCGGGCCCGACGGTCCGGAGCACGTCGAGCTGACCGTCGTCCGGCGGCACGGGAGCGGGGCCCGCACCCGGGTCGTGCCCGCCGTCACCCTCCCCGTCGCCGCCGCCCTGCCCCATCTCGTCGCGGCCCGCCACCACCCGGCCGCACACCCCGCCACCGCCTGCTGGGGAGCCGCAGCCCTGCACGCCCTGCAGCTGCTCGCCCGGGGCCGGCTCCTGCCCGGGCTCACCGCCGACGACCTGGACGCCTGGCGGGCCGGCCCGCTGGACGCCGATGACATCGCCCACCTGCGGGCCGTCGCCGCGGCCATGCCGTACGAGGCGCACGCCGTGCCCGTTCCCGGACCAGGCCCCCTGCGGCTGCCCGAGCCCGAGGCGCTCGTCCGCGCCTTCCTCGACGCGGTCGCCGACACCCTGCCCCGCACCCCGGCCGCTGTCCACGCGGTCGGGGCGCCGTTCGCGGCCCGCGCGCCGCAGCATCTGCCCCGCGCGCGTGCCTGGGCAGCGGAGGCCGCCGCCGGGATGGACGCGGGCGTGCGGGTATCCCTCCGCCTCGACCTGTCCGGGTGGGAACTCTTCGACATCGCCGACACAGGCGCCGGCGAGGAGGGCGGTGCCGAGCGCCAGGCGGCCGCCGCGATCCTCCAGATCCACAGTCTCGCCGACCCGACCCTCGTCATCGACGCCCTGGCCCTGTGGGCGGGGGAGGGCGAGCACTTCGGGCCGCGCGCCCGGGTCGACGCGGTCCTCGCCCTGCGCCGGGCCGCCCGGGTCTGGCCGCCGCTTGCCCGGCTCATGGAGCGGGACGTGCCCGACGTCCTCGCCGTCACCGAGGGCGAGTTGTACGAACTGCTCGGCCCCGCGGCGGCCCGCCTCGCCGACGCCGGGGTCGCCGTGCACTGGCCGCGCGAGCTCGCGCGCTCGCTGAGCGCCTCCGCCGTCGTCAGCCCCGCCCTCTCCGCGCCCGGCTCCGCGACCGACGGCACCGCGTTCTTCGACAGCGAGGAGCTCCTGCGGTTCAACTGGCAGCTGGCACTCGACGGCGATCCGCTCACCGAGCGCGAGATGGACCTTCTCGCCGAGTCGCACCGGCCCGTCGTACGCCTCCGCGACCAGTGGGTGGTCATCGACCCCGATCTCGTCCGCAAGGCCCGCAAGCGCGAACTGGGCCTGCTGGAACCGGTCGACGCCCTCGCCGTCGCCCTCACCGGCACCGCGGAGGTGGACGGCGAGACCGTCCCCGCCGTCCCCGTCGGCGCGCTCGCCGCCCTCCGGGACCGGCTCATGGCCGGCCCCGAGGAAGTACAGGCCCCGCCCGGCCTGACCGCCACCCTCCGCGACTACCAGCTCCGCGGCCTCGCCTGGCTGGACCTGATGACCTCGCTCGGCCTCGGCGGCTGCCTCGCCGACGACATGGGACTCGGCAAGACCGTCACGCTCATCGCCCTCCACCTGCGCCGCGCCCGCCGTGCCCCCACCCTCGTGGTCTGCCCGGCGTCCCTCCTCGGCAACTGGCAGCGTGAGATCGAGAAGTTCGCGCCCGGCACACCGGTGTGCCGCTTCCACGGTGTCGACCGGGATCTCGGCGGGGTGGACGGCGGTTTCGTCCTCACCACCTACGGCACCCTCCGCACCAGCGCCGCCCAACTTGCCGAGCGGGAGTGGGGCATGGTCGTCGCCGACGAGGCGCAGCACGTCAAGAACCCGTTCTCCGCGACCGCGAAGGCACTGCGCGAGATCCCCTCACCCGCCCGGGTCGCCCTGACCGGCACCCCCGTGGAGAACAACCTCTCCGAACTGTGGGCGCTCCTCGACTGGACCACCCCCGGTCTCCTCGGCCCACTCAAGGCCTTCCGCTCCCGCCACGCCCGGGCCGTGGAGAACAACGAGGAGATCGAGCACACGGAGGCCGTCGAGCGGCTCGCCAGGCTCGTTCGGCCCTTCCTGCTGCGCCGCCGGAAGTCCGACCCAGGGATCGTTCCCGAGCTGCCGCCCAAGACCGAGTCCGACCACCCCGTGTCCCTCACCCGGGAACAGGCCTCGCTCTACGAGGCCGTCGTCCGCGAGACCATGGCGCAGATCGAGGCCGCCGAGGGCATGGCGCGCCGCGGGCTCGTCATGAAGCTGCTGACCTCCCTGAAGCAGATCTGCAACCACCCCGCGCAGTACCTCAAGGAGGAGGCGCCGCGCGGCAGCGGCACCGCCCGGCTCGCGGGCCGCTCCGGGAAGCTCGCCCTGCTCGACGAACTCCTCGACACGATCCTCTCCGAGGACGGGTCCGTGCTCGTCTTCACCCAGTACGTGTCCATGGCCAGGCTCCTCGCCGACCACCTGGCCGCGCGCGGCATCCAGGCCCAACTGCTCCACGGCGGCACCCCGGTGGCCGAGCGCGAGCGGATGGTCGACCGCTTCCAGGCGGGGGAGGTCCCCGTCTTCCTGCTCTCGCTCAAGGCCGCGGGGACCGGCCTCAACCTCACCCGCGCCGGCCACGTCGTGCACTACGACCGCTGGTGGAACCCGGCCGTCGAGGAACAGGCCACCGACCGGGCCTACCGGATCGGACAGACCCAACCGGTGCAGGTCCACCGCCTCGTGGCCGAGGGGACGGTCGAGGACCGCATCGCCGAGATGCTGCGCGCCAAGCGTGCCCTGGCCGACGCCGTCCTCGGCTCGGGCGAGGCCGCACTGACCGAACTGACCGACCGCGAGCTGGCCGACCTGGTGTCCCTGAGGAGGCAGGCGTGAACCTTCCGCGCTCCGCCCGTGGGGCCACGCCCCGTCACGACGACCGCCGCCGCAGCTTTCCGCAAGTCGCGCCCCGCGAGGCGCCCGACGGCCGGTTCGCCGCCACCTGGTGGGGCAACGCCTGGGTGGAGGCGCTGGAGGACGCCGCCCTCGACCCGGCGCGCCTCGCCCGCGGCAGGGCGTACGCCGGACGGGGCCACGTCGACGCGATCACCGTCACCCCCGGCCGGGTCGTCGCCTACGTCCACGGCAGCCGCCCCCGCCCGTACCGCACCGAGATCAGGATGCGGACCCTCGGCGACGACGGCTGGGAGCGGTTCCTCGACGAGGCCACCGCCCGCCCCGATCACATCGCCGCCCTCCTCGACAAGGACGTGCCGCACGCCCTGGAGGCCGTCACCGGCCTGCTGCCCGCGCCGGGGGACCTGATCCCCGACTGCTCCTGCCCGGACGACGGTTACCCCTGCAAGCACGCCGCCGCCCTCTGCTACCAGGCGGCGAGGCTTCTCGACGAGGATCCGTTCGTCCTCTTCCTGATGCGCGGTCGTGGCGAGCAGGAGCTGCTCGCCGAGCTCACCCGGCGCAACGCCGCCTTGTCCGCGGCCGAGACGTCCGCCACGGCGCCGCCGATGCCGACGGTCCCCGCCCGCGCCGCGCTCGCCGCGACGGCGTCCGGGGCGGCAGGGACGGGACTCCCGCCCCTGCCCCGGCCGTTGGCGCTGCCCGACCGGCCGGGCCGTCCGGCTGTCTTCCCGCCCGACCCCGAAGCCCCCGATCCGCTCTCCCTCGACCTCCTCGCGAGCGAGGCAGCGGTCCGTGCCCACACCTTCCTCGCCACCGGACAGGACCCGGTCGCCGCTCTCACGCCGTGGCAGGACGCGGTACGGCTGGCCGCCGCGCACCCCGGCTCCGGGCTCACCGCCTCGACCCGCGCGCTCTACCGCGACCTGGCGTACGCGCTGGACCGCACGCCCACGGACCTCGCCCGCGCCGTCGCCGCCTGGCGGCAGGGCGGCGCCGCCGGCCTTGCCGTCCTGGAGGAGCCCTGGGACCCCCCGGCGGGCCCGTTCGACCGGGCCCGACCCGCGCTGCTCGCCGCCGACTTCCCCGCCTTCCGGCCCTGGCGCAATCGGCTGTCCACCGAGTCCCTGCAGCTCAGACTGGGCCGGGACGGCCTCTGGTACGGCTACGAGTCGGACGGGGGGCGCGAGGACTGGTGGCCGCGCGGCGAGCCGGATCAGGACCCGGTCGGCGCCCTCACCGACCTGCTCGGCGGGTGAGGGGAAGGAGGTACCGACACTCGAACGGCACCCCACTCGAAGGAGTGAATCACGCCAACGGCCGGATCCGGCACCCGCGTTTGTCGCGTTGATTCCGGTACGGGCACTTGCCCGTGTACACCTCCGGAAGGCAGGAAGCCATGAGGCAGATTCGCCGAAGTGGTCTGGCCACATTGATGGTCACGGGTGGAGCGCTCGCGCTCTCGGCGGGCGCCGCGCACGCCGACGCCGGTGCCCAGGGCGCCGCGGTCGGTTCGCCAGGAGTGATCTCCGGCAACACGGTCCAGCTGCCCGTCCACGTGCCGGTCAACGTCTGTGGCAACACGGTCAACGTCATCGGACTGCTCAACCCGGCGGCCGGCAACAGCTGTGCCAACACGTCGCCCGCTCCTGAGCCCGGTGGCTACGGCGAGGAGGACGGCGGCGGCCGGTCGCACAAGGACCTGCCCGGCACCCCGCGCGGCGGCGAGCAGGGCGGCGGTTCCGAGAGCGGTGGTTCCTCCAACGGCGGTGGTTCCACGGCCGAGACCCGTACCGAGGGTTCCCCCGGCATCCTCTCCGGAAACGGCCTCCAGCTGCCGATCGACCTCCCCGTGAACGTCAGCGGGAACTCGGTCAACGTCGTCGGCGTCGGCAACCCGGCCGTCGGCAACACCGCGGTCAACGGCCCCGGAAAGCCCGCCCAGCCGATCGAGCAGCCGACGCCGCGCCCGCAGACCCCCGTCAGGAACGTGCCGGTTCCGCGCGCCGACGAGACCGAGAAGCCGACGCCCGCGCCCGTACCCGCCCCTGCGCACGCTCCGCAGAGCGCGTCCGAGTCGGTCGCGCTGGCCGCCACGGGTTCGGACACCGTCGGCTACGCCGCCGCGGGGAGCGCCGCGCTGCTGCTCGGCGGCGCCCTGATGTACCGCCGCGCCCGCCGCGCCGGCGACGGGGCCTGACGGTCCCACCCCCGCGCCGGGGCCGGACCCGAGGTCGTCCTCTTCGCGCACCGACCGGCGCGCGCTGACACCCGAGCCGTCAGCCGCGTCCCCGGCCGCGCGTGTCCCCGGCGCCGTGGCGCCAGGCCCGGAGCACCGCCTCGATGGCGGGAGCGACCCTCGTCCGGGCCTGGTGCCGGGGAACCCCCTGCATCAGCAGGCTGTCGTAGGGCGTGTCGACATGCCGTACGGAGGCGCGTACGGCGGCGGTGACGGCGCCCCGGTCGAGCGAACGGCCCGCGGCCGTCCGCCCCACACGACCGCTGCCCTTCGCCGACGCGTGCTCGGAGATCTCCGTGGCCCGGTTTTCCGGGCAGGACGGGAACAAGCGGAGGATCTCGGCCCGCAGGGTCGCGGTGATCCCGGCGTCGAGCGCCGCGCGCCGCACCGCGTCCCGGGCCCGCCGCCTGGCCCGCGCCTCCGCGTCCGCCAGGCAGGCCGCCTCCGCCCGTACCAGCGCCGCCTCTTCGACGAGCAGGCCCTGACGCTCGTACCGTGTGCGGCGCCGGTTGTGCCGGACGACCACGGCCCAGAGGGTGCTGCTCTCCCTGGCGCGCCGGGTGAGCGCCGTGTCTCCCCGGCGCAGGAACACCAGGTGGCCGAGATCGGCGCAGTCCAGGCAGACCGGAGCGTTGAACTCGACGATCATCCGCTCCAGCGGCCCCTGGTGGCACTCCGAGCAGCGGCGCCGTTTGAGCGGTTCGACGACGACGGGTGCGACGAGGTCCATGGCAGGCCCTCCCTCCGGTCCTTCCTCCGGGCGCGTCCCGGAGCGTTACCCCGGCCCTTCCTGCGGTCTTACCGCCGGGCGTTTCTCCGGTCGTTCCTCAGCGGACGCCGGGCGCGGCCGCGGCGATGAACGCGGCGAGCGCTTCCTTCGCCTGCTCCGAGCGGCCGGCCCGGTCCGCCTCGTCGACCGCCTCGTGCATGCAGTGGGAATCCACGAAGGCCGCCTCGGCCAACCGTCGGACCTCCGGGTCGTCGCACACCAACTGGACGCGGAAGAGGGCCTGTCGAGCGGCGGTGCGCTGCCGGTAGGAGGCGTGGCGGGACTCTTCGGCCTCCTCCGACCCGGGGCGATCGAGCGCCCGGAACCAGCGGTCGTTCTGGCTGTGCCGGTAGTCGACGACCGCGCCGGCGAAGGCGCTGTAGGTTGCGATCCGTTCCTGTCTGAGCTGCTCGGTGCGGGCGAGCGCGGCCGTGCGCTCGGTGGCCCGCCCCTGGAACCAGTGTGTGAAGACGGCACCCAGCAGGGTTCCCGCCACGGCTATCAGCGCCGCGTCCATGACCGCCAGCCCTCCCGATTCCCCGGATTTTCAGACCCGTTTCCGACCTGTAGATCATGACAGCAGGGAGGGCGGGACGTCACTGCCGGTAGCTGCTCAGGAAGCGGCCGATGCGGCTGATGGCGGCGTCGAGGTCGTCGACGTACGGGAGGGTCAGGATGCGGAAGTGGTCGGGGCGCGACCAGTTGAAGCCCGTTCCCTGGACGACCTGGATCTTCTCTCGCAGCAGCAGGTCGAGGACGAACTTCTCGTCGTCGTGGATCTTGTGCACGGCGGGGTCGAGGCGCGGGAAGGCGTACAGCGCTCCCTTGGGCTTCACACAGGAGACGCCGGGGATCTCGTTGAGCTTCTCCCAGGCCCGGTCGCGCTGTTCGCGCAGCCGGCCGCCGGGGGCGGTGAGCTCGTGGATCGACTGCCGGCCGCCGAGCGCGGCCTGGATGGCGTACTGGGCGGGGGCGTTGGGGCAGAGCCGCATGGAGGCCAGCATGGTGAGGCCCTCCAGATAGTTCCCGGCGTGCTGCTTCGGCCCGCTGACGACCAGCCAGCCGGAGCGGAAACCCGCCACCCGGTACGTCTTGGAGAGCCCGCCGAAGGTGAGGACGACCACGTCGGGGGCGAGGGAGGCGGCCGGGTGGTGGACGGCCTCGTCGTAGACGATCTGGTCGTAGATCTCGTCGGCGAAGACCATCAGGTTGTGGCGCCGGGCGAGGTCCAGGATGCCCTCCAGGACCTCCTTCGGATAGACGGCGCCCGTGGGGTTGTTGGGGTTGATGATGACGATGGCCTTGGTGCGGTCGGTGATCTTCGAGGCCATGTCCTCGACGTCCGGGTACCAGTCGGCGGACTCGTCGCACAGGTAGTGCCTGGGCTTGCCGCCCGCGAGCGTGACCACCGCCGTCCACAACGGGTAGTCAGGGGCGGGTACGAGGACCTCGTCACCGTCCTCCAGGAGGGCCTGGACGGCCATCGAGATCAGCTCGGACACGCCGTTGCCGAGGAAGATGTCGTCGACGTCCACGTCCGGCAGGCCCATGGACTGGTAGCGCTGGGCGACCGCGCGCCGGGCGGAGAGGATGCCGCGCGAGTCCGTGTATCCGTGGGCCCTGGGGAGCATCCGGATCATGTCCTGGACGATCTCCTCGGGCGCCTCGAACCCGAAGAGCGCGGGGTTGCCGGTGTTGAGGCGCAGGACGCTGTGGCCCGCCTCCTCCAGCGCGTTGGCGTGCTCGATCACCGGGCCGCGGATCTCGTAGCAGACCTCGCTGAGCTTGCTCGACTGCCGGAACTCCATGTCCGACCTCCCCTGGTCCCCGGAATCAGTGTTGCTTGGTTTTACCAAGTTCAAGCTTGGAAAGTCCAACAACATGTCTAGACTGCGTCGCATGCCACGTCAGCCACGCCGCCGCAGCTACGACCAGCACTGCGCCGCCGCGCGCGCCCTCGACCTCGTCGGCGACCGCTGGACCCTGCTCGTCGTCCGCGAACTCCTCGCCGGGCCGCGCCGCTACACCGACCTCCACGCCGACCTGCCCGGCGTCAGCACGGACATGCTCGCCGGCCGCCTGAAGGACATGGAGAGCGCCGGGCTCGTCACCCGGCGCCGGCTGCCGCCGCCCGCCTCGGCGTCCGTCTACGAACTCACCCCGCGCGGCCGGGACCTGCTGCCCGTCCTGCGCTCGCTCGCCGCCTGGGGGGCGTCCGACCTGGGCGAACCGCGGCCGACCGACGCCGTCCGCGCGCACTGGTACGCGATCCCGCTCATCGGGCCGCTCGCGGAACTGGGCGCGGGGGTCGTCCAGGTGACCCTGGACGAGGGGGAGTTCCACGTACGGATCGACGGCGAGGGCGGCGCGGAGTACGGGGACGGGGTGTACGGGGTCAGTGGGGTCACCGGGGTCAGTGGGGCCACCGGGGCCGGCGATGGATCGGGCGGTGGTCCCGACGCCTGGCTGCGGACCGACGCGGCGACCTGCCGGGCGCTCGCCGAAGGGGAGTTGACGCTCGCCGAGGCGATCGAGTCGGGACGTGCCGCGCTCGAACGGCTCACGCGTATTTCTTGATCGAATACCTGTCCGGGGCAGCCCGCTCCCGAGTAACGTATGGCCGTTTCGGCGGCCGTCGAACGTACGGTCGTTCCACGAACTCGGAGGAGCGTCGTCATGGGGCTGGGGCACGACATACGTGAGGCGGGGCGCGGCGCGCGCCTGCGCAGAGGGCTACTTGTCGCGGGCGCGGTCGCCGCGGTGGCGGTCGCGCCGTCCGCCGCGCTGGCCACGCCCGGCAGCGGCGTCAGCGGAACGGTGCTCGCCAAGGGCACCTCGGACGGCAAGCTGAGGATCGACACGCCCAAGGGCGACGCCGACGTGGTCGTCCGGACCATCACCCTCGCCCCCGGCGGCTCCACCGGGTGGCACCACCACCCCGGACAGCTCGTCGCCGTGGTCCAGGCCGGCACGCTCACCCGTACCCTCGACGACTGCTCGGTCGAAGTGACCGCGGCGGGCCAGGCGTTCATCGAGCCCTCGGGCGGGAAGCACGTCCACATCGGCCGGAACCTCGGCACCGAGCCGGTCGTCCTGTACGTGACCTACCTGCTGCCGAAGGGGGCGCCGCTCTCGGTCGACGAGCCGGCTCCCGACTGCGCTGAGGGCTGAGCGTCCGCGAGGGGCCCCGGGGCGGACTCCGCCAGGGCGGCCGCGAGCCGGTCCCGGGCCGCAGTCTGCGCCGCGATCCGCGCGTCGACGACGGCCAGCCGCTCGCGGGCGATCTCCAGCCCGCGGGCGGACGGCGCGGCCGAGGCGACGTCCCCGTCGAGGCACGAGCGGAACGCGGACACGTCGTCGAGCGTGAGCCCCGCGTCCAGCAGGTACCGGATGTTCGACACGCGCGCGACGGCGCCTTCCTCGTACACCCGGTACCCGTTCTCCGCGCGGACCGACGTGAGGAGTCCCGCCTGCTCGTAGTGGCGCAGCGCGCGGGGCGACACCCCTGTCCGCCGGGCCAGTTCACCGATGCGCAAGGGCGTCACCTCCGCACACAGTCGTATCACGTGACCAGCGCGCCCCCGTCGACGGGCAGAACGGTGCCGGTCAGAAAGCCCGCGTCGGGCGCGGCGAGCAGGGTGATCGCCCGCGCGACCTCCTCGGGCCTGCCGATGCGGCCCAGCGGGGTGTGGGCGAGCTGCCACGTCCGCAGCGCCGCCAGCCGCTCGGGGGAGAGCCCCATGTGCTCGGCGATCGGGGTCTCGATCGCGCCGGGCGCGACGGCCACCACCCGGACGCCGTCCGGCGCGAGCTCCAGCGCCCAGCAGCGGGTCAGCGTCTCCAGGGCGCTCTTGGTCGCCGGATACACGGAGTTGGCAGGCCAGCCGCGCTGCCCGATCGCCGTCGACACGTTCACCACCACGCCCCGCGACTCCTTGAGCGCGGGGACGGCGGCCTGGGTGAGGAGGACCGGGGCGACGACGTTCGTCTCCAGGAGCGGGGTGAGCGCGGTGCGGTCGAGGGTGCCGAGCGGACCGCCGGTGGAGATCCCGGCGTTGTTGACGAGGACGTCGAGGCGGCCGTGATCGGCCAGGGCCGCCTCGACGATCCCCTCCGCGGCGCCCTCCGCGGTGACGTCCGCGACGAACGGGTGGATCCCGGGGTGTCCCTCGGCGGCCTCGCGCAGCGGCTCCTTCCGGCGGCCGACGGCGACGACCGTCGCCCCCTGCACGGCGAAGGCGCGCGCGGTGGCCCGGCCGATGCCGGTGCCCGCGCCGGTGACGACGACGACCCTGGTGGGTGTGATGGTGTCCATGAATCCGATGGTCGAACAGTGACGCCAGTGGCAAGGTCAAGCCGTGAGGCATGAAGCGGCGGGCAGGACGAGTGGGATGCGATACGAGGCGATCACCTGGGAACGGCTGGCCGGCACGCTCGCCGGGCACCTTGACGCGGCCACGCCCGGCGACGGCGGACCGTGGCTCAAGGTCGGCATCGACGGGCCGCCCGCCGCCCCGGGCGGCGAGCTCGCCGGGCTCCTCGCCGAGGAGCTCCGGGCGCGCGGGCGGGCCGTCCACGTGGCCGGGACCGGCGGCTTCCTGCGCCCCGCCTCGCTCCGGTACGAGCACGGGAAGCGGGACCCCGACGCGTACTACGACGGGTGGACCGACATCGGGGCCCTGTGGCGAGAGGTCTTCGCGCCGCTGGAACCCGGCGGCACCGGACGTGTGCTGCCCGACCTGTGGGACCCGGCCACGGACCGGGCGACCCGCAGCCCGTACGTGACGCTGCCGCCCGGCGGGGTGCTCCTGCTCCACGGGCCGTTCCTCCTCGGCCACTGGTTCCCCTTCGACCTCACCGTGCACCTGCGGCTCTCGGTCGCCGCCCTCGCCCGGCGCACCGACGACCCCTGGACGCTGCCCGCCTTCGCCCGGTACGAGTCGGAGGTCGACCCCGCCGCGACAGCCGACGCCGTCGTACGCGCCGACGACCCGCGCCATCCGGCCTGGACCGGGCTGGGGTCCCGGTGATCAGGGCCTGTCCGGCGGTTCAAGGCCGGGCAGGCGGTTCAGGGCAGGGCAGGGCAGGGCAGGCGGGTCAGGGTCGGGCAGGCGGTTCAGGATCTGTCCGTGGCTCAGGTCCTGCCCGGTGGTTCAGAGCCTGTCCGGCGGATCAGGCCGGGCAGGCTCCGGGCGGTCGCCCCGGGCAGGGGGCACAGGGGGCCTGCCTCCCACGACCGTGATCGCTTCCGCGCCCGCGCGGCACCCCGCCTCCGCGGCCTTCGCCGCGTCCGCGCCCGCGAGCCGGGCGGCGAGGAACGCCCCGGTGAACGCGTCGCCCGCGCCCGTCGAGTCCAGCCGTCTCGCCGGGGCCACCGGGGGCGCCGCCACCCGGGCCGTGACCGCGCCGCCCTCCGCGACCAGTGCGCCCGCCGCTCCGAGCGTGACCACGACCAGCGGATGGCGTCGGCTCAGCTCCGCGGCCGCCGCCTCCGTGTCGCGGCCCCCCGCCAGCAGCCGGGCCTCGTCGGCGTTCGGCAGCAGCACGTCGGCGCCCGCCGTCGCCGCCAGGAACCCGGCCGGCCCCAGCTCCGCGAGGAACCCGGCGGAGGCCGGGTCCACGCTCACCGGAACGCCCGCCTCCCGCGCGTCCCGGAGCGCCTGCCGGGCCGTCTCACGGCTCGCCGGGGCGAAGAACAGATAGCCGGACAGATGGAGTGCGGCGACGCCGTCGAGCAGGCCGGCCGTCCAGTCGGTGGGGGAGAGGCGCAGCGCGGCGCCGCTGTCGGTGAGGAAGGTCCGCTCGGCCGAGGCGTCGACGAGCGCGATCACGGTGGCCGTCGGCGCCTCCGCGTCCGTGACGAGCAGCGGGTGCACACCCGCCCGTCTCAGCGCCCGCTCGTGCCAGTCCGCCGCGTCCGTCCCGACCCGGCCGAGCAGCCGCACCTCCCCGCCGCCGGAACGCGCCGCCCAGCAGGCCGCGTTGGCCCCGGCGCCGCCCGGGAGGGTCCGGATCTCCGCCGCCGTGTCCGTCGCGGGCGCGAGGGGTGTCCGGTGCCGGGCGACGACGTCCGTCACCACGTCCCCGACGACCAGCAGTGCGCTCCCCGGATGCCTCACCGGCCGCCGGCGCCGGGCTCGGAGCCGTGCGCCCCCTTTCCTGACGCCCCCGTTTCTGACGCCCCTGCGCCTGACGCCTCCGCTCCCGACGCCCCCGCTCCGTACGCCGTCGCGATCCGGGCCGCGAGCCGTACGTTGCCCCGTACCGCCGCGAGGTTCGCCTCCAGGGACGCTCCCTCCGTGTGCACCGTCAGGTATTCGAGCAGGAACGGCGTCACCGCCTGCCCCGTGATCGTCTTCTCCTGCGCCGCCGCGAGTCCCTGCGCCAGGACCCGGTCGTGGAGCGCGGGGTCCAACTGCTCCGCCTCCGGCACCGGGTTGGCCACGACGAGCGACGTCCGCGGCCCGCCGAGCGCGTCCTGGGCCCGTATGACCCCGGCCACTTCTTCCGGGGTCCGCAGGGTCCAGTCGACGGGCTCGCCGGAGGAGGACAGATAGAACCCGGGGAAGTGCTCCGTGCCGTACCCGACGACCGTCACGCCCAGCGTCTCCATGCGCTGCAGCGTCGCCGGCACGTCGAGGATCGACTTCACCCCGGCGCACACCACCGTGATCCCGACCCCGGCGAGCAGCCGCAGGTCGGCCGACTCGTCCTGCGTCTCGGTCCACCCGCGGTGCACGCCGCCGAGCCCGCCGGTCGCGAACACCCGTATGCCTGCCGCGTCCGCGAGCCACGCCGTCGCCGAGACCGTCGTCGCGCCCGTCGTCCCGGTCGCCAGGGCCGGGGCGAGATCGCGGTGGCCCAGCTTCCGTACCGCCGGGTCCTCCGCGATCCGGGTCAGCGCCGCACGGTCCAGGCCCACCCGGGCGGTGCCGTCGACGACAGCGACGGTGGCGGGGACGGCGCCCCCGGCCCGTACGAGCTCCTCCAGCTCCAGGGCCACGGCGAGGTTGCGCGGGCGGGGCAGACCGTGGGCGATGATCGTCGATTCCAGTGCGACGACGGGACGGCCCTCGTGGAGCGCCTCCCGTACCTCTTCGGACACCTGTGTGGACATGTCCCATTCCTGGCGCGACCACAGGCCCCGCAAACCTCGGTGGCGAGCTCCTGCCACACCCCGCAGGCGTGGTGCGGAATCCGTGACGGCGGCCCCGACCCGGTCCCCGAAGACGGCCGCGGGGCCCCGGGGTGCCTTGCCGGGAGCGTGGTGCGGAATCCGTCGACGTCGGCGTATCCGGGTAAGTCCCCTGGTAGGGGGCGAAGCGGAGTGATCTGTTCCATCCGATCCCGGCCCTCGGGCAGCTCCGGACCCCCGCTACAGTCACCGCCCATGACGACACATGACGCGCCTTCCTTCGCCGTGCACATCCCCGACGCGGAGCTCGAGGCCGACCCCCTCGACCCCGCCCAGATCGTCTCCGGCGCGCCCGAGGTGACGGGCAAGGTGCTGTGGGAGTCCGCCGACGGCAAGCAGGTGCGCGGCATCTGGCAGATCACGCCCGGCGTCGTCACCGACACCGAGGCCAACGAGCTCTTCGTGGTGGTCTCCGGTCGCGCGACCGTCGCCGTCGAGGGCGGGGAGACGCTGGAGATCGGCCCCGGCGACGCGTGCGTGCTCCGCGAGGGCGACCGGACCACCTGGACCGTGCACGAAACCCTGCGCAAGGCGTACCACATCAGCCTCTGAGGGCCACCTGAGCCTGCCTGGGGCCACCTGAGCCCACCCGGGCCCCTGCGCCCACTTGAGGCCGGGAAAAGTCTGGTAGGAAACCTTCCTATCCGCTAGCATCCCGGCCAGCGGCTTGGCGCGGCGCCCGACCCTACGGGCGTGACGCGCTCAGCGAGAGCTCTGACCCGGCCGCCGAGCACCGCCCTGCCGCGTGGCGCCCGAATCGCCACGCGGCCGGGTCGCCGTGCCCCGCACCGGTGTCCAGCTCTCGCCGACCCCTCAGGCCAGGGAGTCCAGGTATGCGCCTGTACGCCTCCACACCACCGCACCGCACCCCCACCACCTCCCCCTTCACCAGCACCCGGCTGACCCTCGTCCTCACCGCCGTCCTGCTGCTCGTCGGCGGTCTCCTGCTCGCCCACCCGGACCGGGCCGCCGCCGCCGACACGCTGATCTCCCAGGGCCGGCCGGCCACCTCCTCCTCCGTCGAGGACAGTACGTTCGGCCCGGAGAAGGCCTTCGACGGCATCTCCACCACCCGCTGGGCCAGCGCCGAAGGCATCGACCCGCAGTGGATCCGGGTCGATCTCGGCCCCTCGGCCACCGTCTCCCGCGTCAAGCTGGTCTGGGAGGTCGCCTACGCCAAGGCCTACCGCGTCGAGATCTCCGCCGACGGCACCACCTGGACCCGCCTCGCGACCGAGACCGCCGGAAACGGCGCCACGGACGACTGGACCGGCCTCACCGGCCAGGGCCGCTACCTGCGCGTCTACGGGACCGCGCGCGGCACCACGTACGGCTACTCCCTCTACTCGGTGGAGGTCTACGGCACGACCGGCACCACGCCCCCGCCCACCGGCGCCTTCACCGTCGTCGCCGCCGGGGACATCGCCGCCCAGTGCACGGCCTCCAGCAGCTCCTGCGCCCATCCCAAGACCGCGGCCCTGGCGCAGCGGATCGCCCCGTCCTTCTACCTGACGATGGGCGACAACCAGTACGACGACGCCCTGCTCTCCGACTTCCGCGCCTACTACGACAAGACGTGGGGCGTCTTCAAGGCCAAGACCCGGCCCGTGCCCGGCAACCACGAGACCTACGACCCCGCGGGCTCACTCGCCGGCTACAAGGCATACTTCGGCGCCATCGCCTACCCGCAGGGCGAGCCCTACTACAGCTACGACCAGGGCAACTGGCACTTCGTCGCCCTCGACTCCAACTCCTTCGACGACCCCGCGCAGATCCAGTGGCTCAAGGACGACCTCGCGCGGAACACCAAGGGCTGCCTCGCCGCCTACTTCCACCACCCCCTGTACTCCTCCGGCGGCCACGGCAACGACCCGGTGTCCCGTCCGGTCTGGGAGATCCTGTACGGGGCCAAGGCCGACCTCGTCCTCAACGGACACGACCACCACTACGAGCGGTTCGCCCCGCAGGACCCTGCCGGGCGCGCCACCCCCGACGGCATCGTCGAGATCGTCGGCGGCATGGGCGGCGCCGAGCCCTACGCCATCGAGACGGTCCAGCCGAACAGCCAGAAGCGGATCAGCGGCCCGTACGGCGTGCTGAAACTGGACCTCACCGACACCACCTACACCTGGCAGTACGTCGGCACCGACGACCAGGTCAAGGACTCCGGCCCGACCTACACCTGCCACTGATGTACCTCGCGACCACCGGTCGCCGCGGCGCGCCGCCCGCCCCCTCGGGGGTCCGGCGGCGCGTCCCCGGCACCGTCCTCGCGCTCGGCGCGGTCAGCCTCGTCACCGACATCTCCTCGGAGATGGTGACCGCCGTCCTGCCTCTCTACCTCGTCGTCGGCCTCGGCCTCTCCCCGCTCCAGTTCGGCCTGCTCGACGGGTTGTCCACCGGTGCCACCGCGCTCGTCCGGATCCTCGGCGGCGCCACCGCCGACCGCGGCGGACGCCACAAGCAGGTCGCGGGGCTCGGCTACGCCCTCTCGGCCTGTTCACGGCTCGGTCTCCTCCTCGCGGGCGGCTCGGCCGGCGGGATCGCCGCCGCCCTCGCCGCCGACCGGCTCGGCAAGGGCGTCCGCACGGCCCCGCGCGACGCGCTCATCACCCTGCACAGCCCGCCCGAGGAGCTGGGCCGCGCCTTCGGGACCCACCGCGCCATGGACACGACGGGGGCCCTCCTCGGCCCCCTGGCCGCCTTCGCCCTGCTCTGGGCCACGGCCGAGGCGTACGAGGCGGTCTTCGCCGTCAGCTTCTCCGTCGGGGTGTTCGGCGTCCTGCTGTGGGTGCTCCTCGTCCCAGGGCGACGACGCCTGACGGGTCAAGGGTCGGCGAAAGTGCCGGGGCAGTCGAAGGAGCCGGGTCAGTCGAGGGACCTGGGCCAGTCGAAGGCCCCCGGTCAGCCGAAGGTTCCGGCGCAGTCGAAGGAGCCGGGATCCCGCCCCGCCGCCGAAGCGGCGCCACGCGCGCGTGGCGGGGTCTTCGCCGCGCTGCGCTCGCCCGCGTACCGCCGCATCCTCCTCTGCGCCGCCCTGCTCGGCGCCGCGACCGTCGGCGACGCCTTCCTGTACCTACTGCTCCAGCGACGCCTCGCACTCGACGCCACCTGGTTCCCGTTCCTGCCGCTCGGCGCCGCCGCCGTCTACCTGCTGCTCGCCGTCCCGGCGGGCCGCCTCGCCGACCGCTTCGGGCGCCGTCGGCCGTTCCTGTACGGGCACGGGGCCCTGCTCCTCGCGTACGGACTGCTCCTCGCCCCCGCACCCGACGTCCTGCTCCTCGGGGGCGTCCTGGTGCTGATCGGCACGTTCTACGCGGCCACCGACGGCGTCCTGATGGCCCTGACCGGACCCTTCCTGGCCGAGGGGCGACAGGCGGGCGGCCTCGCGCTCGTCCAGACCGCGCAGGCGCTCGCCAGGCTCGGCGCCGCCGTCGCGTTCGGCGCCGTCTGGACGGCGAGCGGTCCGGAGGCGGCGCTCGTGGCGGCGCTCCTGGCCCTCGCCGCGGCCCTGTGCTGCGCCACCCGGGTCCTGCCTGCCGGGAGTCCCCTGCCTGGCGACGCCCTCCCGCTCCCCACCCCGTCCACGCCCCTCCGAGAGGACTGACCCATGCCCGCCATGACCGATGTCCGCCTGTCCCGCCACGCGCGCGTGTGGATCCTCGTCCTCGCCCTCCTGCTGCTGGGCGGCGGCGCCACCGCCTACACGCTGCGGGCGGCCTCGGGACGGCAGACCGGGGCTGCCGGCGCCCCGGAACCCGGCTTCACCCTCGACGGGGGCAGCCCCGGCGCGCTCCACGTCCGGGACACCGCGACGGGGCGCGTCGCGCGCGTGGACCCGTCCTCGCCCGGGGGCCGGGTGGCCGGCGGGCCCGCCTGCGACCGGTTCCACGCGGCCGGGCCCACCGCCCTCTGCCTCGTGCGCCGACCGGGCGTACCGGCCCGCTCGTACGTCCTCGTGCTCGATCGCCGGCTGCGGGAGGTGCGCCGCATCGCGCTCCCGGGCATCCCCAGCCGAGCCCGGGTCTCCGCCTCGGGACAGATGCTCGCCTGGACGATGTTCGCGACCGGCGACTCCTACGCGCGCTCGTCGTTCTCCACGCGCACGTCGATCCTCGACCTGCGCACCGGATACCTGGTGAAGAACATCGAGCAGATCCCGCTCACCCTCGGCGGACGCCGGTACCACGCCCCCGACGTCAACTACTGGGGTGTCTCCTTCGCCGCCGACGACAACCGCTTCTACGCCACCGTCTCGACGGCCGGGCGCACCCATCTCGTCGAGGGGGACATGAAGGGCTGGTCGGCCCGAACCCTGCGGGAGAACGTCGAATGCCCGTCGCTCTCCCCGGACGGCACCCGGATCGCCTTCAAGAAGCGCGTCTCCGACGGCCCGCGCGAGCCGTGGCGGCTGTACGTGTACGACCTGCGCTCCGGGCGCGAGCATCCGGTCGCCGAGCGGCGCGGCATCGACGACCAGGCCCTGTGGACGGACCGGGAGACCCTCGCGTACGGATACGGGGGAGCGGTCTGGTCCGTGGCGGCCGACGGCACGGGGGCGCCGCGACGGTTGGCGAGCGGCGCCGCATCGCCCGCGGTACCGCGCTGACCCGCCAGGACGGGTCGGGGTGCGGTCAGCCCCCGGGTCGGGTCCGTTCCGGACCCCGTACCGGACCGGACGCGACCCGGTCCGGGCCCGTCTCAGGCCTTCCGGCCTTCAGGCTTCCGGAGGGCGCCGCGGATCGCGAGTGCCGCCATCGGCAGCAGCAGACACGCGGCGATCGCGTTGAGCGGCCCGTAGCCCGCCTGCGAGACGATCAGGCCCGCCGCGAGCCCGCCGACGCCCGCGGCCGTGTTCATGACGAAGTCGGAGAGGCCCTGGACGGCCGCCCGCGCGGCCTGCGGCACCGAGTCGGTGAGCAGCGCCGAACCGGACACCAGCCCGGCGGACCAGCCGAGGCCGAGGACGAAGAGACCCAGGGCCGTCCGCCCGTGGCTCGGCCCCGCCGTGCCCGCGATGAGCGCCGCCACGGCGATGAGCCCGACGGCGAGCCCGATCACCGACAGCCGGCCCAGCCGGTCGGACAGCCGGCCCATCAGGGGCGAGAAGGCGTACATGCCCGCGATGTGCCCGCTGATCACCAGCCCGATCAGCTGGATGTCGGCGCCGTGGTGGGTCAGCGCGACCGGGGTCATCGACATGATCGAGACCATCGCGGTGTGCGAGGCGGCCACGGTGACCAGGGCGAGTTGTGCCTTCGGCGACTCCCGTACCGCCCGCATGCCGGCGCGCAGGGAGCGGGCCTCCGCCTGCTCGCCCGCCCCGGGGTTCGCGAGCGCGCGGGCCGTGAGGAGGGGGTCCGGGCGCAGGAGGAGGGTGACCACCGCCGCCGAGACGACGAAGATGCCGGCGGCCCAGACGAAGGGGCCCGCCGTCGCCGGGATGCCCAGGCCGGACACGCTCTTCCCGGCGGGCGCGGCGATGTTCGGTCCGAGCACCGCCCCGATCGTGGTCGCCCACACCACCGTGGAGATGGCCCGGGCCCGGCGGTCGGGCTCGGCCAGGTCGGCGGCGGCGAAACGGGCCGCCAGGTTGGCCGAGGATCCGGCGCCGAAGCCGACGAGCCCGACGAGCAGCAGCGGGAAGCTCCCCAGGACCGCGCCAAGGACCACCACGACGGCTCCCAGCGCCCCGAGCAGGTACGCGAGGACGAGCCCCGCCCGGCGCCCCCGAGAGGCCATCAGCGCGGCCAGCGGCATCGCGAGCAGTGCGGGACCCGCGACCGTCGCCGTGGAGGCGAGACCGGACAGCGCCTCCGTACCGCTGACGTCCCTGGCGAGGACGGCGGCGAGCGCGACGCCGATGGCGATGCCGAGGCCGCCGAGGATCTGGGTGGCGATGAGGACGGCCTGAATCCGTCGGCGCAGCGCGGGCAGCTCCGCGGCGGTGACGGGGGCGGATATCCCGTCGGGCAGGGTGACGTCAGGGGCGTCGGGGGTGTTGGTCACTTACGTGAGTGTGCCAGCCGTCCCATCCGATGGGAACGCCCCCCGACCGTTCTCTCCTGCGCTTTCCGCAGGTCCCGTACCGGAAGGGCGTCAGAACAGCGGCGCGGGCAGCACACCCTCCAGCGCCAGCAGCTGCCGCTTGGTCTCCAGACCGCCCCCGAACCCCCCGAGCCCGCCGTCGCTCTCCACCACACGGTGGCACGGCACCACCACGGGCAGCGGATTGGCGCCCATCGCCGCTCCGACCGCCTGCGCCGCGCCCGGCTGCCCCACGCGCCGCGCCAGCTCCCCGTACCCCACGACCGTGCCGTACGGGACGCCGGTCGCCAGCTCGCGCAGCACCTGCCGGTTGAAGCCGGTCGTCAGACTCCAGTCCAGCGGCAGGTCGAACGCGCGCGTGTCGCCCGCGAAGTACCCGTCGAGCCGGCGTATCGCCTCCGCCAGCAGCCCCGAGGCGCACTCCACCGGCTCCACCCCGAACCGCCCGCCCAGGCGGTCGAGCATCTGCACCCGCCGCTCCGCGTCGGCGTGGAACTCGACCCGCACCAGACCCCGCCCGGTCGCGGCGAGGAAGAGCGGGCCGATGTCGCTCTCCACGACCGTCCACTCCACCGCGGCGACCGGTTCCCCGCCCGTCGGCTCCACTTCGATGTCCATGCCGCCCACGGTACGACCCGCCACTGACAGCCGGACAAGAGCGGCCCCGGACAGGAACGGCCCGGACAAGAGCGGCGCCCGACAAGAACGGCACCCGACAAGATCAGACCCGGCCAAGAACGGCGCGGACCGGTCGCGAAGGGGGCGTGAACCGCTCCGAAGATCACGGACCGGTCTCGCTCCAGTCTCACGAGCAGAAATTCCCCGGTCACGTGGTCGCGAGGCCCCCGGCGCGCCATAATCTCGCCCCGGTAGTACTACCCAGCGGTACCGACTGTTTTCGGACGACGTGGCACCAGGGGTGGAGGGCATACGCTCATGCAGGGCTCGGTCGACGGATTCAGCTACGGGCTCGTCACCCCGGTGGCCGCTTTCATCATGGCCTGCCTCGGCGGCGCCCTCGGTCTGAGGTGCACCACCAGGTCGCTCCGCCACCGCGACACCTTCAAGGCCGGGTGGCTCGCGCTCGGCGCCACCTCCATAGGCACCGGCATCTGGACGATGCACTTCATCGCCATGATGGGCTTCTCGGTGCAGCAGGCACCGATCAGCTACGACCGCCCCATCACCTTCGCCAGCCTGGGAGTCGCCGTCCTCATGGTCGGCATCGGGATCTTCATCGTCGGGTACCGCGGGGCGACCGCCCTGACCCTCGTCACCGGCGGCACGATCACCGGCCTCGGCGTCGCCACGATGCACTACCTCGGCATGGCCGGGATGCGCCTGCACGGCCGCATCGAGTACGACACGCTCACCGTCGCCCTCTCCGTGGTCATCGCCGTGGTGGCCGCCACGGCGGCCCTCTGGGCGGCCGTCTCCGTACACGGATTTCTGGCCAGCCTCGGTGCGAGCCTGGTGATGGGCGGCGCCGTCAGTGGTATGCACTACACCGCCATGGCGGCCGTCAGCGTCCACCTCCAGGGCAGCGAGACCCCCGCCGGTACCGGCGACACCGCGACCTCGCTCCTCCTGCCGATGCTGATCGGTCCGGCGGTCTTCCTCATCCTCGCCGCCGTGGTCGTCATGTTCGACCCGCTGCTCGTGATGGGCGACCCGGACTGGCAGCGGCCCGCCGCGCAGAGCGTGCACCGTCCCGGCGTGCCCGCCCCGCGCCACGTGCCGTCCTACGGCGAGCCCGCCAACTGGACGGCACGCCCCGACGGCCGCGGCGCCCGCAGGAGCGTGCCCCGTGGCGGCCACCGCTCCCAGGACTGGTGACAGGACGCTCCGGGACACCTCGGGGACGCCCCGAAAGAGGGCGGCGGGCCGATCACCGCCCGAGTGTCAGTGCCGGGTCGTACGGTGGTTGCATGCGGCCCGTTTCCAAGATCGAACGTTCGGTGGCGCCTTTCGAGGTCGTCAGCTCCTACAAGCCCAGCGGCGACCAGCCGACGGCCATCGCCGACCTCGAGCGGCGCATCCGCGCGGGCGAGAAGGACGTCGTGCTCCTCGGCGCCACCGGCACCGGCAAGTCGGCCACCACGGCGTGGATGATCGAGAAGCTCCAGCGCCCCACCCTGGTGATGGCGCCGAACAAGACCCTGGCCGCCCAGCTGGCGAACGAGTTCCGCGAACTCCTGCCGAACAACGCGGTCGAGTACTTCGTCTCGTACTACGACTACTACCAGCCCGAGGCGTACGTCCCCCAGTCGGACACGTACATCGAGAAGGACTCCTCCATCAACGAGGAGGTGGAGCGGCTCCGCCACTCCGCGACGAACTCCCTGCTCACCCGCAGGGACGTCATCGTCGTCGCCTCCGTCTCCTGCATCTACGGCCTCGGCACGCCCCAGGAGTACGTGGACCGGATGGTCCCGCTCAAGGTCGGCGAGGAGATCGACCGCGACCAGCTGCTCCGCCGCTTCGTCGACATCCAGTACACCCGCAACGACCTGGCGTTCACCCGCGGCACCTTCCGGGTCCGCGGCGACACCATCGAGATCTTCCCGGTGTACGAGGAGCTGGCCGTCCGCATCGAGATGTTCGGCGACGAGATCGAGGCCCTCTCCACCCTCCACCCGCTCACCGGCGAGATCATCAGCGAGGACCGCGAGCTCTACGTCTTCCCCGCCAGCCACTACGTCGCGGGCCCCGAGCGCATGGAGCGCGCGGTCAACGACATCGAGCGCGAGCTGGAGGTCCGCCTCGCCGAGCTCGACAAGCAGGGGAAGCACCTGGAGTCCCAGCGCCTGCGCATGCGGACCACGTACGACATCGAGATGATGCGGCAGATCGGCTCCTGCTCCGGCATCGAGAACTACTCGATGCACTTCGACGGCCGCGAGCCCGGCTCCGCGCCGAACACGCTCATCGACTACTTCCCCGAGGACTTCCTGCTCGTCATCGACGAGTCGCACGTCACCGTGCCGCAGATCGGCGCCATGTACGAGGGCGACGCCTCCCGCAAGCGGACCCTCGTCGACCACGGCTTCCGGCTCCCCTCCGCGCTCGACAACCGCCCGCTGAAGTGGGAGGAGTTCCAGGAGCGGATCGGCCAGACCGTCTACCTCTCGGCGACGCCCGGCACGTACGAACTCTCCCGGGGCGACGGCTTCGTCGAGCAGATCATCCGCCCCACCGGGCTCATCGACCCCGAGGTCGTCGTCAAGCCGACCGAGGGCCAGATCGACGACCTCGTCCACGAGATCCGGCTGCGCACCGAGAAGGACGAGCGGGTCCTCGTCACCACCCTCACCAAGAAGATGGCCGAGGACCTCACCGACTACTTCCTGGAGCTCGGCATCCAGGTGCGCTACCTCCACAGCGACGTGGACACGCTGCGCCGCATCGAGCTGCTGCGCGAGCTGCGCGCCGGCGAGTACGACGTCCTCGTCGGCATCAACCTCCTCCGGGAGGGCCTCGACCTCCCCGAGGTGTCCCTCGTCGCCATCCTCGACGCCGACAAGCAGGGCTTCCTGCGCTCGGGAACCTCCCTCATCCAGACCATCGGCCGTGCCGCGCGAAACGTCTCGGGCCAGGTCCACATGTACGCGGACCGGATCACCCCGGCGATGGAGCAGGCCATCGACGAGACCAACCGGCGCCGCGAGAAGCAGGTCGCGTACAACACCGCCCACGGCATCGACCCGCAGCCGCTCCGCAAGAAGATCAACGACATCGTCGCGACCATCGCCCGCGAGGAGGTCGACACCGAGGAGCTCCTCGGCAGCGGCTACCGCCAGGGGAAGGAGGGGAAGGCCGCCAAGGCACCCGTCCCCTCGCTCGCCGCGCACGGCCCCAAGGGCCGGGGCAAGGCCGGTGCGTCGAGCTCGACGGTCGAGCTCGGCAGCCGGCCGGCCACCGAACTGGCCGCGATCATCGAGGAGATGACCGACCGGATGCGCGCCGCCGCCGCCGAGCTGCAGTTCGAGGTGGCGGCCAGGCTCCGCGACGAAGTGGGAGAACTGAAGAAGGAGTTGCGCCAGATGAAGGAGGCGGGTCTCGCCTGACCGGAGGCGGTCCGGTGTGTTGCAAGACCGACACAAATCCGGACCGCGGCTCTGCGGTGTCAGTCCCCCTGCGTAGGGTGCTGGACAACCGCACGCACCGGACAGCGGGCGCGGGGAACGCAACGAGAGGGGCAAGCGCGTGACGGTCAACATGACCAAGGGTCAGGCCATCAGCCTGGAGAAGCAGGGCGGAGGCAGCCTCACCCAGGTACGGATGGGGCTCGGCTGGCAGGCGGCGCCGCGCCGCGGTCTGTTCGGCAAGCGCACCCAGGAGATCGACCTGGACGCCTCGGCCGTCCTCTTCGCCGACAAGCAGCCGGTCGACGTGGTCTTCTTCCGCCACCTGGTCAGCGACGACGGCTCGGTCAAGCACACCGGTGACAACCTCGTCGGCGGCGCGGGCCAGGGCGGGGACGACGAGGCGATCCTCGTCGACCTCCAGCGGGTCCCGGTCCACATCGACACGATCGTCTTCACCGTGAACTCCTTCACCGGTCAGACGTTCCAGGAGGTGCAGAACGCCTTCTGCCGGATCGTCGACGAGACGAACGGCCAGGAGCTCGCGCGCTACACCCTCGACGGCGGCGGCAATTACACCGCGCAGATCATGGCGAAGGTGCACCGGGTCGGCTCGGGCTGGCAGATGACGGCTCTGGGCAACCCGGCCAACGGCCGGACGTTCCAGGACCTGATGCCGGCGATCCTGCCGCACCTGTAGTCAGGCCCGCGCAGGACGCACCCACAGCTCCCGGAGGCAACAGGCCGCCGGGAGCTGTCCCGCACCACCGCACCACCGCACCGCCGCGCACCGCACCACCGCACCGCCGCGCACAGCACCACCGCACACCGCACCACGGCGCATCCGCGCCATTCGTACGTACCGGGAACCGCTGAGGGGACAGAGCCGATGACGGCCGAGCTGGTCCGGGGGCAGAACCACCCCCTGCCCGACACCCGACTGGAGATCAGGGTGTCGGCCGGTCACCCGGTCGTCGCCGGAGCCGCCCTCGGCGACGAGCGGGGCAGGGTCCCCGGCGTGGAGTGGGTCGCCCACCCCGTCGCGCCCTCGCTCCCCGGCGTGGACGTACCCCGGCAGGCCGCGGCCGACCAGCGCCTCGCCGTCGACCTGGCGGCGGTACCGGACGCCGTCCACCGCGTCTCCGTCCTCCTGGCGCTGCCCGTGGGCGTCGGCGGACCGACCTCCTTCGGCAGGGCGGCCGCCCCTTTCGTGGCCGTCACCGGCTCCGACGGCACCGAGATCGCCAGCTACACGATCACCGGGCTCGACATCGAGTCCGCCGTCGTCGCCCTGGAGCTGTACCGGCGGCAGGGCGCCTGGAAGGTCCGTGCCATGGGCCAGGGGTACGAGGGCGGCCTCGCCGCCCTCCTCGGCGACCAGGGCCTGGAGCACCCTGCCGACCTGGCCGCCTCGATCATGGAGTCGGAGCGGGCTCGCCGCACGCCGCCGACCACCCCCGCCGCGCCCCCCGTCCCCACCTCGGCCCCGACCCCGGTCGCGGCCCCCGAGCAGGCCCCCGCCGCTCCCCGGCCCACCCCGGGCACGGGCGGCCCGATCAGCTACACCCACCCCCGGCGCCGCTCCGTCGCCCCGGAGCCCGCACCGGCTCCGCAGGCGGCGCCCGGTCCGCAGGGCGCGCCCGTCCCGGTCGCCGGGGACGCGGCCGGCTGGTCCATGGACGAGCGCCTGTACAACCAGGTGTGGGGGATGTTCGAGGACCTGGCCCGTACGGCCGCCGCCTACCGCAGCGCCTGCGAATTCGCCGAGTCCCGGCTCGACCGGGAGCTCGACGAGGTGCTCTCCGACTACCGCGCCCGAGGCGGGGGTGCGAACGACGCCGCCCGGTCGGCCGCCCGCGCCCGTCACGACGAGCTCGTGGAGCGGGCCCAGGAGGTCCTGGACCGGGACCTCGCCCAGCTCGCCGTCGAGTCCGAGGTCGTGGAACCGGCCCTGCCGCCCGCCTACGCCCGCTGGGACAACCCGGCCTGGCACGGCTACCGCCCGCCGTCGGAGGAGTCGATGGCCGTGCGCCTGGGCGACCTCCACCTCCCCGAGCGCACCGAACTGCGGATCCCCATGCTGGTCCGGCTCCCGCTGGAGCGCGGGCTCTGGGTCGACAGCGGGCGCGGCCGCTCGGAGGCCGCCGGCCTCCTCGACGAGACCGAGCTGAGGCGGCTCGCCCTCGACAGCGCGGTCGCGCACGCGGCCCGGCTGCTCGCCGTCCACCCGCCGGGAGAGTTCGCGGTCCATGTCGTCGACGCGGCCGGTGCGGGCGCCGCCGCGCTCGCACCGCTCGTGGACACCGGGGTGCTCGCCGCCCCGCCCGCCCGGGGCGCGGCGGGCGTCTCGGCGGTGCTGGAGCAGCTCACCGAGCGGGTCGACCTTCTCCAGATGGCCCTGCGGAACGGCGCAGCCGACGCGCTGCCGCCCGGCCTGGACACGGCCCGGCAGCTCCTGATCGTGCACGACTTCCCGCACGGCTTCGACGACCGGGCGGTCACCCGGCTCCGGTACCTCGCGGACGAGGGCCCGGGGGTCGGCGTCCATCTGATGATGGTGGCCGACCGGGCGGACGCCGCCGCGTACGGGCCCGTGCTCGACCCGCTCTGGCGCTCGCTGCTGCGGCTCACCCCCGTCCCCGACGACCACCTCGCCGATCCGTGGGTCGGTCACGCGTGGTCGTACGAGCCGCCGCTCCTTCCGCCCGGCAGCCGGATCCTCCGGCAGGTCCTCGCGCAGGTCGCGGACGCCCGCCCCGCAAAGCGGCCCTGACCTGGGCTCTTGGGGGCTCTTTACCCTGCGCTTTACCTTCTCTTGGTCTTTCGGGTAGTGTTGATGACGCGGAGGGGAGTACTCCCCATGCGCGGCGTACCCGTCAATACGGACGGATCCTCATGGGTCCGATCCCGGGGCGTCGGCCCGGCCGCGGTGTGAGCCGCTCGGGTGGAAGAGACCTCCGGCAGCGACGACGCTGATCAAGTAGCCGTACGACGCCGGAGGCGCAGTGGACGTTTCAATGACCCTGTGGGTGCTGACCATTCTCGGTCTGGTGGCCCTCATCGGAGCCGACTTCTTCATCGGGCGGAAGCCCCATGACGTCTCGGTCAAGGAAGCCGGAATCTGGACGATCGTCTGGGTCGTACTCGCCGTGCTCTTCGGCATCGGCCTGCTCGTGTTCGGCAACAGCCAGGCGTCCGGGGAGTTCTTCGCCGGCTACGTCACCGAGAAGTCGCTCAGTGTCGACAACCTCTTCGTCTTCATCCTGATCATGGCGAAGTTCTCGGTCCCCTCCCACCTCCAGCAGCGCGTGCTGCTCGTGGGTGTGGTGATCGCCCTGGTCCTCCGCACGATCTTCATCGTCGCGGGCGCCGCGGTCATCGCGAACTTCTCGTGGGTCTTCTACATCTTCGGCGCGTTCCTGATCTACACCGCCTGGAAGCTCATCCAGGAGGCGCGGGCCGACGAAGAGGAGGAGGACTGGGAGGAGAACCGTCTCCTCAAGTCCGTCGAGAAGAAGTTCGGCGTCGCCGACAAGTACCACGGCACCAAGCTCTTCATCCGCGTCAACGGCAAGCGCGTCCTGACCCCGCTGATGGTCGTCATGATCGCCATCGGCACCACGGACATCCTCTTCGCCCTCGACTCCATCCCGGCGATCTTCGGCCTGACCCAGGACCCGTACATCGTCTTCACCGCCAACGCCTTCGCCCTCATGGGCCTGCGGCAGCTGTACTTCCTGATCGGCGGCCTGCTCAAGAAGCTGGTCCACCTCAGCTACGGCCTGTCGGTGATCCTCGGCTTCATCGGCGTGAAGCTCGTCCTGCACGCCCTGCACGAGTCCGGGGTGCACGTCCCGGAGATCTCCATCGGGTTCTCGCTGGCGGTCATCGGCGGCGTCCTGGTGATCACCACGATCACCAGCCTGATCGCCTCCAAGAAGCAGGCGGAGCGCGACGCCGCCGAGAGCGCTGCCGACACCAAGGGTGTCGAGGACGCGGACGACGTCGAGAAGGACAGCATCGACGCCTGACGCGTCACGCACGGCGACGGCCGGCCCGGGGC
>NZ_JBSGTX010000023.1:0-107786 GCF_053607625.1 Streptomyces sp. NPDC055103 | reverse complement strand
TTGTGTTGGGGGGGGGGTTTTTTTTTTTTAACTGCCCGGGGGGGGGGGGCGGCCGGGGGGGGGCGGGGGGGGGGGCCCCGGGGCCCCCCGCCGGTCCTGCGGTGCGCCGCTTGTGGCCGCGCGAGTCGGTTGTCAGGCGGTGTCCGGCCGGATCGGGGCCGGACACCGCCCGCTACGGTGCGCTGCGCTGGCCCGGCAGGGAGGGGCGGCCGGGAGCGTAGGCGTCCGCGTGCGGCTTACCCGGCTCCAGCGAGGAGCCCGGGCGCCGGATGCCGGCGACGACCTGGGCGGGCACGACCGGGTCGAGCACCGCCGTGGCGCTCTCGCCCTGCGGCCGCCTGGCCCGGTAAGCGGCCCGGTAGGCGGCCGGCGAGGAGCCGAGCTGGCGCCGGAAGTGGCCGCGCAGCGCCACCGGGGACCGGAAGCCGCACCTGCCCGCGACCTCGTCGACCGAGTAGTCGGAGGTCTCGAGCAGCCGCTGAGCCTGGAGCACCCGCTGCGTGATCAGCCACTGGAGCGGGGCGGAGCCCGTCAGCGAGCGGAACCGGCGGTCGAAGGTCCGCCGTGACATGTACGCGCGCGCGGCCAGGGTCTCCACGTCGAACTGCTCGTGGAGGTGCTCCAGCGCCCAGGCGACGACCTCGGCCAGCGGGTCGGCGCCGATCTCTTCTGGTAAAGACCTGTCGAGGTAGCGCTCCTGACCGCCGCTGCGCCGCGGCGGGACGACCAGCCGGCGCGCCAGCGCGCCCGCGGCCTCGGTGCCGTGGTCGGTCCGCACGATGTGCAGACACAAATCGATTCCGGCCGCGGTGCCGGCGGAGGTGAGGACGTCGCCGTCGTCGACGAAGAGCTCCCGCGGGTCCACGTGGACCGACGGGTAGCGCTTGGCGAGCGTCGGCGCGTACATCCAGTGCGTGGTCGCCGGGCGTCCGTCGAGCAGGCCGGCCGCGGCGAGGACGAAGGCGCCGGTGCAGAGACCGACGATCCTGGCGCCCTCCTCGTGGGCGCGGCGCAGCGCTTCGAGCGCCTCCGGCGGCGGCGGCGAGGTGATCGACCGCCAGGCCGGCACGACGACGGTCCCGGCGCGGCTGATCGCCTCCAGGCCGTACGGCGCGGTGAGTTCGAGCCCGCCGGTGGTACGCAGCGGCCCGTCCTCGCCGGCGCAGACGAGCAGCCGGTAGCGGGGCACGCCGGCGTCCTGCCGGTCGATGCCGAAAACGGAGAGCGGGATGGAGCTCTCGAAGATGGGGCCGCCGCTGAACAGCAGCACCGCGACGACTTCGCGACGGCGGCGCCCGGACAGCTTCCGTGCGACCTCCGGTGCGGTGGAGTCCTGGCTCATGACGCTAAGCCCCCCTCGGTGTTCGCGTCTCCCTGGTCGTGTCGCTCCTGCACGTTTCCCCTCGGTTTTGCACGAGACCCCAGTCTTCGGTACCCATGATCGAATCTACTGTGTCCCGTGGCGCCGGCGTGACAAGTTCTCCATCCGGTGGATTGTCGACAAGGCCACTTGGCGCGAAGCGATCGATCGCGAAGCGTTCCACCTGGCGGCCCCGGGGGGAAGGGGCTGTGCCGCGAACGCCCCGCGAGTGTGGGGTGCGGGGCCGTGTCACGGGGCTTTCGAGGTCCTCGGCTGCGGGGTTGGCCAACCGTTCCGCCAAGGACTCGCCGATGAATGGAAGTTGGCTGAAAACATATGGGTTCGGGTGTGCGAACCTGTCAACTCGAAGGGGGCCGAGCGCGTCCCCGGCTCAGCTTCGGTGCCTGGTTCGTACCGTTTCGGCCCGTAGTCCGCGCTCCGAGCGGCGCAGCAGCACCCGGCACACCGCCGTCACCGAGACGAGCCCCAGCGCGGTCCCGGCGGCCCCGCCGAGCGAGGTGCCGTAGGCGACGAGGACCACGGGCACGAGGACGCAGCAGAAGACCGCCCAGCGGACGACGTCCCCGGCCGGGTCCGCGGTTCCCGCCCCGGCGCCCGTGTCCCGCTCCCGGGCCCGGCCCCCCGCGGCGGTCACGGAAGGGCTCGCGGAGGGGCCCGCGGAGGGGCCCGCGGAGGCGCCCGGCGCCCGGCGGCGGCCGCGGGGTGAGCCGAGCGCGGCGGCGGGGGCGGAGCCGGTGGAAGTCTGGCCGGCGGAGGTCGATGGTGCGGGCACGGGCGGTCTCCCTGCGACGGTGGGCTGGACCTGTGGCAACGAGGAGCGGAACGTTCCGGTCACTGTGGGCGACGTCCGTTTGGCCCCTGTACGGACGCCTGTAGGGCACAACCGGCATTGCCAGATCGCGAACCCCTCGTGCATGCTCCCTGGAACGCCGCGCGCGAGCGGGGCGCACGCCGGGGAGTGGCACGGCGGGCTCTGGGCAGGAGAGGAGTGTCGCCGTACCCTTGGGGGTATGGGCTTGGGAAGATGATTCCCGGACACAGCTCCGCCGCCACCCGTTGTTCCGTCCCCTTCTTTCCCGTCCCTTCCCACGAGGACTCTCTTCGCCGAGACACCGATGGCCGGTCACGAATTCCCCGAACCCGCGGACCGCAAGCGCGTCGCCGACTCCACGGTCGACCCCCTCGCGGTAGAACAGCCACGTCATGCCTGCGACCCGGCCTTCCGGCACGGGGTCGTCGTCGGCTTCGACGGCTCAACGTCCAGTGAGCGAGCCCTCGCGTACGCCATCGGCATGGCCCGCCGCTCCGGCTCCGGCCTGATCATCGTGCACGTGGCCAACCGGCTGCCCACCACGGTGTGGGCCGGCTGCGAGCCGCCGGTCTTCGTCGACGTACCGGACCACAGGACCGAGGTCCTCGGTCTGGAGCTGGCCTGCGCCGAGCACCTCGCCGAGGTGCCGTGGATCCTCGTCGAGCGCGGCGGGGACATCTGTCACGAGCTGGAGGAGGTCGGCCGCGAGTACTCGGCCGACGCGATCGTGGTCGGCTCCACGCACGGGATCGTCGGGCGGATCTTCGGCTCGGTCGCCGGCCGCCTCGCGCGCCGCGCCCAGCGGCCCGTGATCGTCATCCCGTAGGCCCTCCCGCAGCGCCCCGCTCCCGCCGCTCGTTCCCCAACTGGCTTTCCCCGGCCATAAATTCGGCCTTCCTCAGGTGAATTGTGCGCTTGTGAAGGGTAGATAAGTCTCACCGGATCACAGCAGCTCACGCAGCACGACTGCACTCCTGAAGGGAGCCCGCCGTGGACAACGAAGTCGCCGCGGGGAACAGCACCTCCACTCTCGGCAACCTCGCACTCGGACTGACCCTCCTGGCCTTCGGGCTGGGCGGGACGGGTGTCATCGACAACGTCGCGGCAGCGGATGCCGCGGGCCTCGCCACCTGGGTCGGTGGCGTGGCGCTCTTCCTCGTCGGACTGATCGCCCTGCGCGGCGGCAGCACCGGCGAGGGCACGGCGTACACGGCGCTCGGCGCCTTCTGGTTCACCTGGGGCACCGCCGTCGGCGGCGGGGCCTCGGCGGACGCCGTGGGGCTCTTCATGCTCCTGTGGGCGCTCCTGGCGCTCACGCTGACGATGGCCGCCTCGGGGAGCGGTCTCTTCGGACAGGGCGTGTACGGGCTGCTGTTCGTCGCGCTGCTGCTGATCGGCATCGGCGCGCTCGCCGGCACCGGCGGCCTCGCGAAGGCGGGCGGCTGGGTCGCGGCCCTGGCGGGCCTCGTCGCCTGGTACGGCGCCACGGCGGCGGTGGCGGGCTGGCCGATGGCCCTCCGGCGCTCGGCGGGCGCGAGCGCGCCGGCCGCGGGGTAGGGCAGGAAAAGCGAACGGTCCCTGTCGCACCTGGGTGTGCGACAGGGACCGTTCTCGTGTCCGGTCGAACCGCCGGGGGACAGGCCCGGCGGTGCGGTGCGGGTCGGGGGGACAGGCCCCGACCGGCTGCTACTCGACCGTGACGGACTTGGCCAGGTTGCGCGGCTTGTCGATGTCGCGGCCCATGGCGAGCGCCGTGTGGTAGGCGAGGAGCTGGAGCGGGATGCCCATCAGGATCGGGTCCAGCTCGTCCTCGTTCTTCGGCACGACGATGGTGTGGTCGGCCTTCGCCTGCGGCTGGTGCGCGACCGCGAGGATGCGGCCGCTGCGGGCCTTGATCTCCTCCAGGGCGGCGCGGTTCTTCTCGAGCAGGTCGTCGTCGGGGACGATCGCGACCGTCGGCAGCGCCGGCTCGATGAGGGCGAGCGGGCCGTGCTTCAGCTCGGAGGCCGGGTACGCCTCGGCGTGGATGTAGGAGATCTCCTTCAGCTTGAGGGAGGCCTCCAGGGCGACGGGGTAACCGCGCACACGGCCGATGAACATCATCGACTGGGCGCCCGCGTACTCCGCGGCGATCTTCTTGATCTCGTCCTCGGTCCCGAGGATCTCGCTGATCTGCTCGGGCAGCTTGCGCAGGCCCGCGATGATCCGCTTGCCGTCGGTGACGGACAGGTCGCGGATGCGGCCCAGGTGCAGGGCGAGCAGCGCGAAGGCGGTGACCGTGTTGGTGAAGCACTTGGTGGAGACGACGCAGACCTCGGGGCCGGCGTGGACGTACACGCCGCCGTCGGCCTCACGGGCGATGGCGGAGCCGACGACGTTCACGACGCCGAGGACGCGGGCGCCCTTGCGCTTGAGCTCCTGGACGGCCGCGAGAACGTCGTACGTCTCACCGGACTGGGAGACCGCGATGTAGAGGGTGTCGGGGTCCACGACCGGGTTGCGGTAGCGGAACTCCGAGGCCGGCTCGGCGTCGGCGGGGATGCGGGCCAGGGACTCGATGAGCCCGGCGCCGATGAGGCCGGCGTGGTACGAGGTGCCGCAGCCGAGGATCTTGATGCGGCGGATGGTGCGGGCCTCGCGGGCGTCGAGGTTCAGACCGCCGAGGTGCACGGTGGAGAATCGGTCGTCGATCCGGCCGCGCAGCACGCGGTCGACCGCGTCGGGCTGCTCGGAGATCTCCTTGTGCATGAAGGTGTCGTGGCCGCCCATGTCGTAGGAGGCGGCTTCCCACTCGACGGTCTCCGGGGTGGCCGTGGTGGTGGCGCCGGAGGTGGTGTACGTGCGGAAGTCGTCGGCCTTGAGGGTGGCCATCTCGCCGTCGTCGAGGGTGACGACCTGGCGGGTGTGGGCGATCAGGGCGGCGACGTCGGAGGCGACGAGCATCTCCTTCTCGCCGATGCCGAGGATGACCGGGGAGCCGTTGCGGGCCACGACGATGCGGTCGTTGAAGTCCGCGTGCATCACGGCGATGCCGTAGGTGCCCTCGATGACCTTGAGCGCCTCGCGGACCTTCTCCTCGAGGGTGGTGGCCTGGGAGCGGGCGACGAGGTGGGTGATGACCTCGGTGTCCGTCTCGGAGGCGAAGACGACGCCGTCGGCCTCCAGCTTCGCGCGGAGCTCCTGGGCGTTGTCGACGATGCCGTTGTGGACGACCGCGACCTTGTTCTCGGGGTCCAGGTGCGGGTGCGAGTTCACGTCGCTGGGGGCGCCGTGGGTGGCCCAGCGGGTGTGGGCGATGCCGGTGGTGCCGGAGAAGCGCTTGGGGACGCGGGCTTCGAGGTCACGGACGCGGCCCTTGGCCTTCACCATCTTCAGGCCGGTGGCCTTCGGGCTGGTGATGACCATGCCGGCGGAGTCGTATCCCCGGTACTCCAGACGTGCCAGGCCCTCAAGGAGCAGGGGGGCGACGTCGCGCTTTCCGATGTAACCGACAATTCCGCACATAAAGGTGAAACCCCTCCAGGTTGGTGAGCGTGCCCGTTCGTGACTCGGTCGTGCCGGCCGGGTCAGCCGTAGACGATGCGGCGCAGCTGCCGGAGCGAGAGCTCCGGTGGTGCCACGGCCCGGTGCGGCAGTTCCGCCGAGATCCGTTCGAAGATCTCGGTGTTCACGGCCCCGCCGGACTGCAGTTCGCGGTGGCGGCGGCGGACGAACTCCTCGGTCGTCTCGTCGAAGTACGCCAGCACGTCGAGTACCACCCGGGCGGCCTCACCGCGCTGGAGCGCGGTGCTGCGGACCAGGTGGTCGATGAGGTCGTCATGCGACGGGCGGCGTTCGAGCACCCGTGAATACTGAGGGGTACCGGGCGGCTTTCGCAAGAATCCTGCCCGATATCGGGCAGGTGCGTCGTGATTCACCCTCTTTCCGGGGTGGTTGGTCCAGACCTTGACCCTTCGGAGCCCCGGCGGTACGCATGGTGGCGGTTCGGATATAGAACTCGACAGACGCGTCCAACGCCCGAAGGGGACCAGCCTGTGACACAGCGCCGAAGGATTCCGCGCCTGATCGGATCCCTGCTCCTGGTCGCCGCCGCCGGCGTCGGCTGCGGTGAGGCCACCGCCGACAGCAGGGCGGACGGCAGGAACGGAGGGGCCGCCGCCGAGCCCGAGGTCCGCCCGCTCGGCCGCATCGTGCCCGTACCCGCGTCCGTCGCCCCCGGGGGTGAGCCCTACACCCTCACCCGCGCCACCCGCATCGGCGTGGACGGCACGAACCGCCAGACCCGCGAGCTCGGCCGCTACCTCGCCGGACTGCTCCGCCCCGCCACCGGCTTCCCGCTGCCCGTCGTCGACGAACACGCCGCCCGCGGCGGCATCCGCCTCCGGCTCAGCCCCGACGACACCGCCCTCGGCGACGAGGGCTACCGGCTGCGCTCCGGCCCCGACGGCGTCACCCTCACCGCCCGCGAACCCGCGGGACTCTTCCGCGGCGCCCAGACCCTCCGCCAGCAGCTGCCCGCCGCCGTAGAGCGCGACACGGTCCAGCCCGGCCCCTGGAAGATCGCCGGCGGCACCGTCACCGACACCCCGCGATACGCCTACCGGGGCGCCATGCTCGACGTCGCCCGGCACTTCTTCACCGTCGACGAGGTGAAGCGGTACATCGACCAGCTGGCCCTCTACAAGATCAACACCCTCCACCTGCACCTCTCCGACGACCAGGGCTGGCGCATCGCCGTCGACTCCTGGCCCCGGCTCACCACCCACGGCGGCTCCACCGAGGTCGGCGGCGGCCCCGGCGGCTTCTACACGAAGGAGGAGTACAAGGAGATCGTGCGGTACGCGGCCTCCCGCTACCAGGAGGTCGTCCCCGAGATCGACATGCCGGGCCACACCTTCGCGGCCCTCTCCTCGTACGCCGAACTCAACTGCGACGGCGTCGCCCCGCCCCTCTACACCGGCATCAAGGTCGGCCTCAGCTCCCTCTGCGTGCCGAAGCCCGTCACGTACGACTTCGTCGACGACGTGATCCGCGAGATCGCCGCCCTCACCCCCGGCCGCTACCTCCACATCGGCGGCGACGAGGCCCACTCCACCAGCCACGCCGACTACGTGACCTTCATGGACAAGGTGCAGCCGGTCGTCGCCAAGTACGGCAAGACGGTCGTCGGCTGGCACCAGCTGACCGGCACGAAGCCCGCCGAGGGCGCCCTCGTCCAGTACTGGGGCCTCGACCGCACTCCCGCCGCCGAGAAGGAACGGGTCGCCGCGGCCGCCCGGAACGGCGCGGGCCTGATCCTCTCGCCCGCCGACCGCTCCTACCTCGACATGAAGTACACGAAGGACACGAAGCTGGGCCTCGCCTGGGCCGGCACCGTCGAGGTCCAGCGCTCGTACGACTGGAACCCGGCGACGTACCTGCCGGGAGCCCCGGAGAGCGCGGTGCGCGGCGTCGAGGCGCCGCTCTGGACGGAGACCCTCGCCACGACGGACGACCTCGACGTCATGGCCTTCCCGCGCCTGCCGGGCATCGCGGAACTGGGCTGGTCCCCGGCGGAGACGCATGACTGGGAGACGTACAAGGTGCGCCTCGCGGAACAGTCGTTCCGCTTCGACGCGCTGGGCATCGAGTACTACCGCTCGCCGCAGGTGCCATGGCCGGGGGAGTAGCAGCATGGGGGCAGCGGTCCGGCCTTGGTCACGCAGAACCCAAAAGCCCAGGTCGACCCACGTGAGCACATGCCGACGACCCTCTGCAGGCGACCGCACGGAACATTCGTACGGTGGTGCGCTCGTGGCAGCGAACGAACCCCGGTGTCCCTAGGTGGAAGCGCCCGTATGCTGGCCACGTACCGACTGTCGAGGTCGCATCGAGACTGCCGGTCGGACGAGGAGGTGAATGGGAATGAGCGTTGCCATCGACCACACCGGCCCCTGGACCGTCGCCGACGTCCTGGCCCTTCCCGAAGACCGCACCACCCGCTACGAGCTGCTGGGGGAGTCCCTCGTCATGTCCCCCGCACCCGGCATCCGCCACCAGCGGGCCTCGCTCCGGCTGGCCATGATCCTGCACGCGGCGGCCCAGGCCGCCAAGGCGCCTGTCGAGGTACTGGAGGCCATCAACGTCATCCTGCCGTCGGGCCTTGTGGTGCCCGACCTGGTGGTGACCGACGCCGGCGCGACCGCCGAGGACGGCGTCAGTGTCGACGCCGAGGGCGTACAGCTCGTGATCGAGCTGGTCTCCCCCGGCAATAGCACCGTGGACCGCAAGTTCAAGCCCATGCTCTACGCCGAGGCGGCCATCCCGCACTTCTGGCGACTCGAGTTCGACCCGGCCCCGATGCTCGTCGTCTACGAGCTGGAAGGAAGCCGGTACGTGGAGCGGATGACGGCCCTCGCGGGTGCGACGACCCACCTGGAGACCCCGTTCCCGGTCGAGATCGATCCGGCCGGACTGTCCCGGCAGTAACCGGTCCGTGGACGTGAAACGCCCGGCGGGGGAACCCTGGCCGGGCGTTCGGCGTGCAACCCCCGGCGTGGACGTCGACTGCCTGGTGTGCGCCGTCGCCGCCGGGCACGACACCTTCGCGATCACGGTGGAGTACGTCGCCCTGGTGACGGCCGGCCCCGGTAGGGAACCTCGGCCGGACCGGAGGCTGTCCAGTGCTCCAGCCGTGGAGCGCAATCGGTTGAGCGGACGCGCGGCCGTCTCAGCTGGACTGGTCGGTGGGGGCGCTGGCGGCTCCGTCCGAGCCGTAGAAGCGGCCCTGGTCGCACAGGGCGTCGAGCTCGGCGATCTCTTCCTCGCTCAGTTGCTCGTCCAGCGCCGCACCGATGACGCCTCGGGCATCGGCCAGCCGCCGGGCCACGTTCCAGTCGCGCACGAATGTGCCGACCGTGCGGTCGTCGGCGGTTCCGGACGCCTGGCGGGACCCGAGTCGATCGAGGGAGACCACGAACTCGTTCAAGTCCCGCAGGACGGCGACGGCCTCGCTGAGAGGCATGCGGATCTCGCGGGAGGACATGTCCATCGGTCGATTCAACTCCATGGTCGGCGCGGACCGGCCCGGACCGTGATCTCGCTGCGGGTCACAGCGTGCACCTCGCCGGTCAAGAGGAGGCGTTCGACGGGTCACCCGCAGGGCCCTGCGGCTCGTGCGAGATGCAGTTGACCCGGCCCAGCCGTCACTCCTGACAGTACATTCCCATGAACACCTGCCCGTCCCACTCTTTCCTTTCCGGGACGAAAGCCAGATAGTCCACCAGGCACTTCCCGTTCCAGTCGCGGGAGCGCGAATTCGTCAGGTATGGCTCGCCGTCGTGCAGTTTCCAGCCCTCGCCCTCGGCGCGGGAAAGTCGACTGACTTCTTCCGGCGAGGCTTGAACGAAATCTTGCCGGCGCATCCCCAGCGAGGCGAGGTATGCGATGCTCTCGGTCGGGTCCGCAACGAACGACATGTTCGCCGAGAAGCCGTCTCTGTCCTCCTTCTCGCAAAACTTCAGGGATTTGAACTCCGGGAGATCGCCCAGAGAATACTTCGCTCTCAGTTGTGCCGAGACCTCTCCGGTCGAGCATGATTCCGTATACCTCGACGGTGATGCGGAACACGCCCATGCCAGTAGTCCTATGCCGAGCAAAGTGGCGGCAGCGCGGACAAGTCGCATCTCGGATCCCCTCGCGAACCTTTGCGTGCGTTCTCACGCGACAGGATGAGCAACTCGCGCGCGGACATGCCTTCGCGCAGCGGCTACCGCCGCTCCCACTGCTCCTTGGTGATCTCGTACCGCACGCCCCCGTGTTCGGAGCCCTCGACCAACTGCATGTCGGGGGGAGTGGGGAGGGTGTCCGCGAGTGTCATGTCGAGCTTCTCCATGACGTTGCGCGAACCGTGGTTCACGGTCATCGTCGCAGCCCAGACCATGCGCACGCCGAGCCCTGTGAACGCCTTGGCCAACAACGCCCGCGAGACTTCCGTGGCATAACCTCTGCCCCAAGCCGCCTGGCGCAGCCGGTAGCCGAGTTCGGCCTCGTCCAGCGGGCCCTGCCGCTCGGGGCGCAGGCAGAACCAGCCGATGAACGCGCCGCCGTCCTTCTCGTGCGCGGCGAACAGGCCGAGATCGCCGCCCCACCTCTCGTAGCCGGCGATGATGCTGGGCAGGTCGCGCTCGCGGACGAGCTCCGGGGCGGTCGCCACGCCCCCGGTCAGATAGCGCATCACCGCGGGGTCGCTGTCCAACTCGATCAGCAGGTCCGCGTCGTCGGCGGTGAAGCGGCGCAGGGTCAGGCGCTCGGTCTCCAGGTAGGTGTCCACAGAGCCGATCATGGCCAACCAGGGCGGGCGGTTCAACGGCTTTACCCGGCCCTGGCCCACCCCCGGCGGCGCACAGACGCGAGCCCCGGCGGAGGACCGTACTCCGGCGGGGCTCGCATCGGTATGGGGAAGGGTTACGCGAAGCGGGCTATCGGGTTGACCAGGTCGCCGACCAGCTGGAGGGCTGCCGACGGGTCCGCGAGGTCGACCATCTGCTTGTTGTTGCGGAGCTGGAGGCGGTTGAGGGCCGAGAGGGCGAAGGTGTCCGCGAACATGTCGTACTGGGCGAACCTGTCCGCCAGTTCGGGCTTGGCCGCCTCGTAGGCGCGTACGCACTCCGCCACCGTCCGCCAGAAGTCGTCCTCCGCGAGGACGCCCTCCGCCGCCAGCGTCGCCGACAGGAAGCGGAAGAAGCAGTCGAAGACGTCCGTGAAGACCGAGAGGAGCTTCATGTCCTCGGGGATCTCGGCGCGGACGCGCTCCACCGCCGGCGGCAGGACCGCCGTCGGGTCCATGACGACGATCTCCTCGGCGATGTCCTTGAAGATCGCGCGGGCGACCCTGCCCTGCTCGTCCAGGACCAGGATCACGTTCTCGCCGTGCGGCATGAACGCCAGGTCGTAGGCGTAGAAGCTGTGCAGGACCGGGAGGAGGTAGGCGTCCAGGTACTGGCGGAGCCAGGCCGTCGGCTCCTGTCCCGACTCCTTGATCAGCGCGCCCGCGAACGACGCGCCCGCGTGGTCCACGTGGAGCAGCGAGGCCATCGTCGCCAGGCGCTCGCCCTCGGCGAGGGTCGGCACCGGGGACTCGCGCCACAGCGCGGCCAGCATCTTGCGGTACGGGGAGTAGCGGTCCGTCGCGGCCTCGTACTCCATGTGCCGGTAGCCGATCGCCGCCCGCTCGCGGATGATCGAGAAGTCGGCCGACGTGAAGGTCGCGTCCGACTCGATCAGCTGGTGCAGCCAGTCGTTGATCGCCGGCGTCGCCTCCATGTACGCCGCCGACAGGCCCCGCATGAAGCCCATGTTGATGACCGAGAGGGCCGTCTTCACGTAGTGCTTGGTCGGGTCCGAGGTGTTGAAGAACGTACGGATCGACTGCTGCGCCAGGTACGTGTCGTCGCCCTCGCCCAGGTAGACGAGACGCTGCTGCGCGACCTCGGCCGCGAAGGTGACGGACAGCTTGTTCCACCACTGCCAGGGGTGGCAGGGCATCAGGAGGTACTCCGCCGGGTCCAGGCCCCGGGACACCAGGGTCGCGGCGAAGGCGTCCACCGTCGCGTCGCCCAGCTCCGCGCGGATGAACGTCTCGTACGCGATGTCCGCGCCGGCGGTGAAGGTCGTGCGGTCGCGGCGGGCGGCCAGCCAGATCAGGTGGATGTCGCTCGCGGCCTCGGGGGCGTACGCGCGGAACTCGTCCACGCCGAAGCCCAGCCGGCCGTTGTTGGCGACGAAGCAGGGGTGGCCCTCGGTCATCCCGGTCTCGATCGCCTGGAAGCCGGCGTGGGCCAGCTCGGCGGAGGTGATCTGCGGCTTCGTCGACTTGTACGCCGTACCGGCCAGGGTGGAGGAGATCTCCTCCAGGTACACCGGGAGGATCTCGTCGCTGAGGCCCAGGGAGCCGCGCAGCTCGGTGATGAACTGGAGCGCGTCGAGAGGAAGTTGCTCGTCCCCTCGGTGGCGGCTGATCGAGTCCGCGTAGACCTGCCAGTGGTCGAGCGCGAACCGGTCCGCCGTGAAGCGGTACTCGGTCGTGCCGTCGTCGGCGATGACCTTGTAGCGGCTCTCGCCCAGCTCCTGCGGGTCGAGCAGCCGCTCGTGGGCGAACTCCGCCAGGCCCTTGCGGATCAGCGCGCGGTTGGCGGTCGCCCAGCGGTCGGGGGTGAGGTGGGCCACCGGGTCGGTGAAGCGGTCTGCCGTGCTCATATCGCCACCGCCACGGCCGCCTCGAACTGCTCCCGGGTGCAGAAGCTCAGCAGCGCCTTCTTCTCCGGCTTCTGGATCTCACGCTCCGGCACGAAGCCGACGACCTCGTTGAGGGCGTGGACGGCCTTGTTGGAGACGTCGGGCTCGACGACCACGCGGGCCGTCGCCGGGTCGGCGAACAGCTCCGCCATCACGGCGGTGATCACCTTGCGGGTGAAGCCGTGGACGGGGGTGTCGGTCGGGGCCACGAGGAAGTGCATGCCGACATCGCCGGGCAGCGGGTCGTAGAGGCCGACCAGCTCCAGCCGGGACGGGTCGTAGCGCTCCATGAGGATGGCGGGGACCTCGTCGACCAGACCGATGAAGGCCTGGTGGTGCGGGTTGGCGGCGAAGCCGGCGTACTCGCGTTCGACGTCCTCCGGGCTCGCGTCCTGCATCATCCAGAAGGCGGCCTTGGGGTGGGTGACCCAGGCGTGGATCAGCTCCGCGTCCTTGAGGGGATCGAGCGGGCGGAAGCGGATGGTCATACGGCGAACTCCTGGAAAGCGATGGTCTTCTCTACGGGGTAGTACTCGGAGCCCAGCATCTCCCCGATGATGTACGCGTTGCGGTACGCCCCCATGCCCAGGTCGGGCGCGGTGATCGAGTGGGTGTGCACGGCGGCGTTCTGCAGGAAGATCCCGCGGCCGGTCGTGTCGATCGCGTAGTTGCGGGCCACGTCGAAGCGGCCCTGGCCGTCCCAGCGGATGCGGTCGTGGACCGGCTCCAGGAAGGCAGGGGCGGCGTACTTGTAGCCGGTGGCGAGGATCAGTCCCTCGGTGTCGAGGGTGAAGTCCTTCTCCTGCTCCTCCTGGCGGAAGCCGAGGGTGTACGTGCCCGTCCCGGAGTCGTACGCGGCCGTGTGCAGTGCGGAGTTGGTCAGGAGGCGGGTGGGGACGGGGCCGTTCAGGTTCTTCTGGTACAGCAGGTCGAAGATGGCGTCGATGAGCTCGCCGTCGATGCCCTTGAAGAGGCCCTTCTGCTGGGTCTCCAGACGATAGCGGGTCTGCTCGGGGAGCGCGTGGAAGTAGTCCACGTACTCCGGGGAGGTCATCTCCAGGGTGAGCTTGGTGTATTCCAGAGGGAAGAAGCGGGGGGAGCGGGTCACCCAGTTGAGCTGGTAGCCGTGGACGTCGATCTCCGACAGGAGGTCGTAGTAGATCTCCGCCGCGCTCTGACCGCTGCCGACCAGGGTGATCGACTTCTTCTTCTGGAGCTCCTCCTTGTTCGGGAGGTAGCGGGAGTTGTGGATCAGGTCGCCGCCGAGGTCCGCGCAGGTCTCGGGGACGTACGGCGGGGTGCCCGTGCCGAGGACGATCCTGCGGGTGCGGAAGGTCGTCCCGGTCTCGGTGGTGACGGCGTAGAGCTCGGTCGTGTCGTCGTACGAGACCGAGGCCACGGTCGTGTTCCAGCGGACCGAGCTCAGCTTTCCGGCGGCCCAGCGGCAGTAGTCGTTGTACTCGGTCCGCAGCGGGTAGAAGTTCTCGCGGATGTAGAACGAGTACAGCCGGCCCTTCTCCTTCAGGTAGTTCAGGAAGGAGTACGGGGACGTCGGGTCGGCCATCGTGACCAGGTCCGACATGAACGGCGTCTGGAGATGGGCGCCTTCGAGGAACATCCCCGAGTGCCACTCAAAGTCCGGCTTGGACTCCAGGAAGAGACCGTTCAGTTGGTCGATGGGCTCGGCGAGGCAGGCGAGTCCGAGGTTGAACGGGCCGAGCCCGATGCCGATGAAGTCGTACGTCTCAGGCGTGGACAAGGGTCTCTCCCAGGTACTGCTCGGCGTGGCCGGCGATCAGGTCGAGGACGGCGGCGATGTCGGCCGCGGTCGTCTCGGGGTTGAGCAGGGTGAACTTCAGGTACTGGCGGCCGTCGACCTTGGTGCCGGCGACGACGGCCTCGCCGGAGGCGAAGAGCGCCTTGCGGGCGTAGAGGTTCGCCCGGTCGATCTCGGCGGGCGAGGTGACGGCCTCGGGGATGTAGCGGTAGACGAGGGTGGAGAGCTGCGGCTCGACCACGACGTCGTAGCGCGGGTCGGCGGCGAGCAGCGCGAAGCCCTCCCGGGCCAGGTCGCAGACCTCGTCGAAGAGTTCGCCGACGCCGTCGGCGCCCATCACGCGCAGCGTCATCCACAGCTTGAGCGCGTCGAAGCGGCGGGTCGTCTGGAGCGACTTGTCGACCTGGTTCGGAATCTGCTCGGTGACCGCGGTGGGGGTCCCCCCTGCTCGAGCGGAGCCGAGAGCTTGGGGGAGCGGGTTGAGGTAGTCCGCGTGGTACGTCGCGTGGCGCAGGGTGGCGCCGTCACTGACCAGGAGCGCGGAGGAACTCACCGGCTGGAAGAAGGACTTGTGGTAGTCGACGGTGACCGAGTCGGCCCGCTCGATGCCGTCCAGGAGGTGGCGGCGGGTGCGGGAGGCGAGCAGACCGCAGCCGTAGGCCGCGTCGACGTGCATCCAGGCGCCGTACTCTTCGGCGAGGGCGGCGATCTCGGGCAGCGGGTCGATGGAGCCGAAGTCGGTGGTGCCGGCGGTGGCGACGATCGCCATCGGGACGAGGCCCTCGGCGCGGCAGGCCTCCAGCTCGGCGGCGAGGACGACGGACTGCATGCGCTTGTTGCGGTCGACCGGGACGGAGATGACGGCGTCGGCGCCGAGGCCGAGGAGGGTGGCCGACTTCTGGACGCTGAAGTGGCTGCATTCGGAGGAGAAGATACGGAGCCTGGACAGGTCGTCCGTCTTGGCCTCCTCGCGGGCGAGCAGCATCGCCTGGAGGTTGGACTGCGTCCCACCGCTGGTGAACACGCCGTCGGCGACGGCGCCGAGGCCGATCCTGCCGGTCGTCCAGTCGATCAGCTTCCGCTCGATGAGCGTGCCGCCCGCGCTCTGGTCCCAGGTGTCGAGCGAGGAGTTGACGGCCGAGAGGACGGCCTCGCCGAGGACGGCGGGGATGACGACCGGGCAGTTGAGGTGGCCCAGGTAGCGGGGGTGGTGGAAGTAGACGGCGTCGCGGAGGTAGACGTTCTCCAGCTCGTCGAGGGCGGCGGAGGAGTCGCCGAGCGGGCGGTCCAGGTCCACGGCGTCGATGACGGGGGCCAGTTCGGCGGGGGTGACACCGCTGAACGGGCGGCGCGTCGTGGCGAGTTTGTCCGCCACCCGCTCGACTCCTTCGGTGACGGAGCGCCGGTAGCTCTCCGCCGTGGCGTCGTTGAGCAGGTGGGAGCGCATGTGGGGGCCCTTTCGGGAGAAACGCTGCGGGATGCGATGTGAAAGTAAGGTTAGCCTAACCTAATTTTACAGCGCAATGGCCCCCCAACCCGGAAGGATTGGGGGGCCATTGCGGAGAATGGGGACGGGTGTGGTTACGCGTCTTCCTGGGTCTCGTCCGGGACCTCGCGCAGCGCGTCCTCGGACAGTCCCTTGCGCCAGTAGCCGACGAACGTCACCCGGCGGCGGTCCAGTTCGCGCTCCCGCACGAAGTGCCGGCGCAGCGCCTTCACCGCGCCGGACTCGCCCGCGATCCACACGTACGGAGCCTCCCCGGGCAGCTCGGTGCCGCGCACCGCGTCCACGGCGGAGGGCGCCCCCTCCTCCCGTACGAGCCAGGTCACCGTGGCGTCCGCCTCGGTCACCAGGTCCATGCGGTCGCCGGAGTACGGCACTTCGAGGAACACCTGCGCGCGGGTCTCCGCCGGCAGCCACTCCAGGATCGCCGAGGCGGCCGGCAGAGCCGTCTCGTCCGCCCAGATCAGTACGGAGTCGGCGTCCTCGGGGAGCTGGAAGCGGACGCCCGTGTTCGCGGCGACCGCCGGGCCGAGGACGACCACCCGGTCGCCCGGCTCGGCGCGCGCCGCCCAGCGGCACGCCGGGCCGCCGTCCTCGTGGATCGCGAAGTCGATGTCGACCTCGGGAGCCGGCTCCGTGCGCTGCTCGCGGACCGTGTACGAGCGCATCACGGCCCGCTCGTCGTCCGGCATCGCCCGCCACGCGCCGAGGATCGCGTACATGTCCGGGTCGTCCAGCGGCGGCAGGACGGGCGCCTCCTGGCCGGGGTGCGGCAGGAAGAGGGAGAGCGACTGGTCGCGGCCTCCGGAGGCGAACCTCTTCAGGTCCTCACCGGTGAAGGTGACGCGGACCAGCGACGGGCCGAGCCGCCGGGTCCGGTCGACCTGGAGGGAGAAGAACTGGAACGGGGCGGTCTCGGCGGTCGTCATGGGTCAGGACACCTTCTTCGCGTTCTCCAGGGCCTTCGCCAGGTCCTCCAGGAGCGGGGCGCACTTGGCGTAGGAGTAGACCGGCTCGGTGACGCGCGGGATGACCTGGCCGGCCTTGACGGCGGGCAGCGCGGCCCAGGTCGGCTTGGCCTTCAACTGCTCCGGCTGGAGGGTGCCGGTGCGGTTGTCGAGCATGATGACGTCGGCCTGGTACTTGTCGACGTTCTCCCAGCTGAGGCCCTCGAACCAGCCGCCCTGGTCCAGCTTGGTCGGGACGACCAGGTTGACGCCGAGCTCCTTGAAGAAGAGCGTGTCGGTCGGGCGGACCGGCGTGGAGACGTAGAAGAGGTCGGGGGAGCCGGAGCCGATCAGGACCTTGATGTCCTTCTTGCCCTTGGCGGCCTTGCGGACGCGCTCGGCGGCGGCCTCGAAGCGGGTCTTGTCGGCCTTGATCTGGGCCGTCTGGACGTCGGCGCCGAGCGAGGCGGCCAGGTCGGCGTGGCGCTGGAGGACGGTCGGCATCGACAGGTCGGCGGCCCACAGGGCGACGCTCGGGGCGATCTTGAGGATCTTGTCCTTCTGCTCCGCCGGCACGTACCAGAGGTCGTTCTTCTCCCACATGTCCGTGATGAGGACCTCGGGGTTGAGCTTGAGGTACTCCTCGATCTTGAACTCGCCCCAGACGTTGCCGATGACCGCGACCTTGGTGATGTCGAGGTCTCCCGCCTGGACGTCCGGCTTCTTCGCCTTGGTCTTCGGGTCCTCGACGTAGGTCGGGCCGAAGACGCCGACGACCTCGACGCCGAAGTCGTGCAGGGCGGCGGCCGTGCCGGTGAAGGCGACGATCCGCTTCGGGGTGGTCTTCGCCTTCACGGTCAGACCGCGGTCGTCCTTGAACTCCCAGGAGCCGGACTTCGCCGAGGCGGAGGGGGCGGTGGTGGAGCCGCCGTCCTTCTTGGTGTCGCTGCCGCAGGCGGCGAGCGCGGCACCGAGTCCGAGTGCGCCGCCCGCGGCCAGGAGGCCGCGACGGGTGAGACGGGTGGCGCGGGCGGTGCTGGGCATGGCGAAGTCGCTTTCGGTACGAGCCGGTGTCGGCCGGGTCGGCCAGGGATGGCCGAGGTCGGCCGGGTAAGTCGAAGGTAGGTTAGCCTAACCAAAGGTCGATCAGTAGGGGTGGGGTCGTGAGGTGTGGATCACGTGGCGGAGCCCGCCGCCCCGAGGGGGACGACGGGCTCCGGTGAAACTCTGGTGCCGTGCCGGTGGCGCTGTGAGGGATCAGGCCGGGAGGCCCAACTCCCGTGCGATCAGCATCCGCTGGACCTCGCTCGTGCCCTCGCCGATCTCCAGGATCTTCGAGTCTCGCCACATGCGGGCCACCGGGTACTCGTTCATGAAGCCGTAGCCGCCGTGGATCTGGGTCGCGTCACGGGCGTTGTCCACCGCCACCGTGGAGGAGTACAGCTTCGCGATCGCCGCCTCCTTCTTGAACGGCTCGCCGAGCACGAGCCGCGAGGCCGCGTCCCGCCAGCCGATCCGGGACATGTGGGCCTTCGTCTCCATGTCGGCGATCATGAACTGGATGGCCTGGTTGTCGGCGATCGGCCGGCCGAAGGCGTGGCGCTCGTGCGCGTACTTCACCGACTCGTCCACACAGCCCTGCGCGAGACCCGTCGCCAGCGCCGCGATCGCGACCCGGCCCTCGTCCAGGATCCGCAGGAACTGCGCGTAGCCGCGGCCCTCCTCGCCGAGCAGGTTCTCCACCGGGACGCGGACATCGGAGAAGGAGAGCTCGCGGGTGTCCGAGGCGTTCCAGCCGACCTTGGAGTACGGGGCGGCGACCGTGAAGCCCGGCGTGCCCGAGGGGACGATGATCGAGGAGATCAGCGGACGCCCGTCCGGCTTGCGGCCGGTGACCGCCGTGACCGTCACCAGACCCGTGATGTCCGTACCGGAGTTGGTGATGAAGCACTTCGAGCCGTTGATGACCCACTCGTCGCCGTCGCGGACGGCCGTGGTGCGCGTACCGCCGGCGTCGCTGCCCGCGCCCGGCTCCGTCAGGCCGAAGGCGCCGAGCATCTCGCCGCTGGTCAGCTTCGGCAGCCACTCCCGCTTCTGCTCCTCCGTACCGAAACGGAAGACCGGCATGGCGCCGAGGGAGACGCCCGCCTCCAGCGTGATGGCGACGGAGGAGTCGACCCGGGCGAGCTCCTCCAGGGCGATGCCGAGCGCGAGGTAGTCACCGCCCATGCCGCCGTACTCCTCGGGGAACGGCAGCCCGAACAGGCCCATGCGGCCCATCTCGGCGACGATCTCGTACGGGAACTCGTGCCGCTCGTAGTAGTCGCCGATCTTCGGCGCGACCACGTCGTGCGCGAAGGCCTCGACGGTACGGCGGAGTTCCTCGTGCTCTTCGGTGAGCCGGTGGTCGAGGGACATGGGTTTCGTCACTCCTTGTGGGAGAGGGCGCGGACGGTGCGGGAAGGGCTGGGGCGGCCCAGGTGTTCGGCCATCCAGCCGCTTGTGGCGGTGAGGGCGGCCAGGTCGACGCCGGTCTCGATGCCGAGACCGTCGAGCATCCACACGAGGTCCTCGGTGGCGAGGTTGCCGGTCGCGCTCTTCGCGTACGGGCAGCCGCCGAGGCCGCCCGCGGAGGCGTCGACCGTCGTCACCCCGTGCCGCAGTGCGGCGAGGGTGTTGGACAGGGCCTGCCCGTAGGTGTCGTGGAAGTGCACGGCGATACGGGAGGTGGGAACCCCGGCCTCGTTCAGCGCGGTCAGGAGCGCCTGGACGTGGCCCGGGGTGGCGACGCCGATGGTGTCGCCGAGGCTCAGCTCGTCGCAGCCCATCTCGGCGAGGGCCTTGGTGACCCGGACGACCTGCTCGATCGGGACGGCGCCCTCCCAGGGGTCGCCGAAGCACATCGACAGATAGCCGCGGACCTTCAGCCCCGCCTCTATGGCGCGGGTGACCGTCGGCGCGAAGAGCGCGAGCGCCTCGTCGACGGTCCGGTTGAGGTTGGCCTTCGCGAAGGACTCCGTGGCGGAGGCGAAGACCGCGATCTCCCGGGCGCCGAGCGCGAGGGCCCGGTCGAGGCCGCGTTCGTTCGGCACGAGGACCGGGAGGCGGACGGGCAGGTCGCGGACGAGCGGGAAGAGGTCCTCCGCGTCGGCCAGTTGGGGCACCCACTTGGGGTGCACGAAGCTGGTCGCCTCGACGGTGGAGAGGCCCGCCGCGGCGAGGCGCCGCACGAACTCCGCCTTCACGGCGGTCGGGACGAGCGTCTTCTCGTTCTGCAGGCCGTCCCGGGCCCCCACCTCGTGGATCCGGACCCGGGTGGGAAGGCCCGGGTCGGGCACGGTCATGGGCAGGCTCATGCGGTGTCCTCCTCGCGGGGTGTCACCACGGCCAGGATCTGGTCCATGGCGACGGTGGAACCGGGCGTGACGTCGAGCTCGGTGACGGTGCCGGCGTGCGGGGCGGAGATGACGTGCTCCATCTTCATCGCCTCGACGACGAGCAGGCTCTGCCCCGCCTCGACCTCGTCCCCGACGGCCACCTTGACGACGGTGACGGTGCCGGGCATCGGTGCGGCCAGCGTGTCCGCGCCGCCGTGCTTCGCCCCGCTGAGCGCGGCCTCGACGGGGTCGTGGTCGAGCACGTGCCAGGAATCGCCGTCCCGGCCCAGCCAGTTGCCACTGCGGTGGAAGTGATGGGTGAGCCCGTCCACCGTGACCGTCACCGAGGTGCCGGTGACCCGGGCGCCGACCGGTGCCTCGACCGCCACCGGTTCGGCTCCCGGGACGCGTACGGGGAAGGCGAGCGGAGCCGGGCGGCCGCCGAGACGCCAGCCGCTCGGGACCGAGAACGGGTCCGTCCAGCCGTCCCGGGGCGCCGGGGCCAGTGCCGCGAGCCGTACGGCCGCCGCCGCCGCGTACACCTCGGCGGGGACGCCCTGCGGGACCAGGCTCTCCGCGTCCCGTTCCACCAGGCCCGTGTCCAGGTCGCCCGCGACCACGTCCTCGTGGGCCAGGAGGCGGCGCAGGAAGCCCGCGTTCGTGGGGACGCCCAGGGTGACCGTGTCCGCGAGGGCCGCGCGCAGGCGGCGCAGGGCCGTGGGGCGGTCCGGGGCGTGGACGATGACCTTCGACAGCATCGGGTCGTAGAGGGACGAGACCTCCGTGCCCCGCGACAGACCCGAGTCCGTACGGACCCCCGGGCCCTGCGGCTCGTTCAGCGCGAGGACCGTGCCGCCCGACGGGAGGAAGCCACGCGACGGGTCCTCCGCGCAGATGCGGGCCTCGATCGCCCAGCCCGTCAGGTGGATGTCGTCCTGGGTGAAGGGGAGCGCCTCGCCGGAGGCCACCCGCAGCTGCCACTCCACCAGGTCGATGCCGGTGACCAGCTCCGTCACCGGGTGCTCGACCTGGAGGCGGGTGTTCATCTCCATGAAGTAGTACGCCGACGGGTCGACGCCCGGCACGATGAACTCCACCGTGCCCGCGCCCACATAGCCGCAGGAGCGCGCCGCCTCGACCGCCGCCGCGCCCATCGACGCCCGGATCTCCGGGGTGAGGAGCACGGAGGGCGCCTCTTCGATGATCTTCTGGTGGCGGCGCTGGAGCGAGCACTCGCGCTCGCCCAGGTGGATCACGTTCCCGTGGGTGTCCGCCAGGACCTGGATCTCGATGTGCCGGGGCCGGTCGATCCACCGCTCCACCAGCAGCGTGTCGTCGCCGAACGACGAGCGTGCCTCACGGCGGGCCGCCGCGATCTCCTCCTCCAGGACCGTCAGGTCCCGGACGAGCCGCATGCCCTTGCCGCCGCCGCCGGCGGACGGCTTGAGCAGGACGGGCGCGCCCAGCTCGCGGGCCGCCTCGACGAGGTCGGGGTCGGCCGCGCCGGGGACGACGGGCACGCCCGCCGCCTTCACGGTCTCCTTGGCCCGGATCTTGTCGCCCATCAGGGAGATCGCCTCGGCGGTCGGGCCGATGAAGACCAGACCCGCGTCGGCGCACGCCCGCGCGAAGGCGGCGTTCTCCGCGAGGAAGCCGTAGCCCGGGTGCACGGCCTGCGCCCCGGTCCTGGCGGCGGCGTCGAGGAGCGCCGGGACGGAGAGGTACGACTCGGCGGCCGGCGGCGGACCGATCCGTACCGCCGTGTCCGCCTCCCGTACGTGCCGGGCGTCGGCGTCCGCGTCGCTGTAGACGGCCACCGAGCGCACGCCCATCTCCCGCAGGGTGCGGATGACGCGGACGGCGATCTCTCCTCGGTTGGCCACCAGCACGGTGTCGAACATGCTGTGCATCTCTTGAGGGCCCTTCACATCCGGAAGACGCCGAACTGGGGGTCACCCAGCGGCGCGTTGGCACAGGCGGTCAGGGCGAGGCCGAGGACCTGCCGGGTGTCCATCGGGTCGATGACCCCGTCGTCCCACAGCCGGGCGCTCGCGTAGTAGGCGTTGCCCTGGGTGTCGTACTGCTCGCGGATCGGGGCCTTGAAGGCCTCCTCGTCGTCCGCGCTCCACTCGTCGCCGAGCTGGTCGCGCTTGACCGTCGCGAGGACGGACGCGGCCTGCTCGCCGCCCATGACGGAGATCTTGGCGTTGGGCCACATCCACAGGAAGCGCGGCGAGTACGCCCGGCCGCACATCGAGTAGTTGCCCGCGCCGTACGAACCGCCGACGACGACCGTCAGCTTCGGGACCCGGGTGGTGGCCACGGCCGTCACCATCTTGGCGCCGTGCTTGGCGATGCCGCCGTGCTCGTACGCCTTGCCGACCATGAAGCCGGTGATGTTCTGCAGGAAGACGAGCGGGATCCCGCGCTGGTCGCACAGCTCGATGAAGTGCGCGCCCTTCTGGGCCGACTCGGCGAACAGGATGCCGTTGTTCGCGACGATCCCGACCGGGTGGCCGTGGATGCGGGCGAAGCCGGTGATCAGCGTCTGCCCGTACTCGGACTTGAACTCCTGGAAGCGGGAGCCGTCCACGACGCGGGCGATGACCTCGCGCACGTCGTACGGGGTGCGGGAGTCCACCGGCACCGCGCCGTAGAGCCCGGCCGGGTCGACCTTCGGCTCCTCGGCCGGCTCGACCGACCAGGGGAGCGGGCCGCGCTCGGGGAGCGTGGCGACGATGTTCCGGACGATCCGCAGGGCGTGGGCGTCGTCCTCGGCGAGATGGTCGGTGACGCCGGAGATCCGGGAGTGGACCTCGCCGCCGCCGAGCTCCTCCGCCGTGACGACCTCGCCGGTCGCCGCCTTCACCAGCGGCGGACCGCCCAGGAAGATCGTGCCCTGGTTCCGTACGATCACGGCCTCGTCGCTCATCGCGGGGACGTACGCGCCGCCCGCCGTGCACGAGCCGAGGACGGCGGCGATCTGCGGGATGCCCGCGCCGGACATCCGGGCCTGGTTGTAGAAGATCCGGCCGAAGTGCTCCCGGTCCGGGAAGACCTCGTCCTGCATCGGCAGGAACGCGCCGCCGGAGTCGACCAGGTAGAGGCAGGGGAGACGATTCTCCAGCGCCACCTCCTGGGCCCGCAGGTGCTTCTTCACCGTCATCGGGTAGTAGGTGCCGCCCTTGACCGTGGCGTCGTTGGCGACGATCACGCACTCGCGGCCCGAGACCCGGCCGACGCCGGCGATGACCCCGGCCGCGGGGGCCTGGTCGCCGTACATGCCGTTCGCCGCGAGCGGGGCCAGCTCCAGGAAGGGCGAGCCCGGGTCCAGGAGGGTGTCCACGCGGTCCCGGGGCAGCAGCTTCCCGCGCGCCGTGTGCCGGGCGCGGGACTTCTCACCGCCCCCCAGCGCGGCGGCGCCGAGCTTGGCGCGCAGCTCCGCCGCCAGCTCGTGGTGCGCCGCCTCGTTGGCCTGCCAGGCCGCGGACGCGGGGTCCGCCGCGCTCGTCAGCACAGGTGCCTGCTGCATCCCTCGAGCTCCCTTGCTCGGTTAATGAGCGTTAACGTATGGCGCTCAGGTTAACGACCGCTAACCGGGTTGTCTAGAATTGCCTCCATGACCACGACCGCCAGGACCACCGCACCGACGCGACGCGAGCAGATCCTCAAAGAGGCCGCCCGCCTTTTCGCCGAGCGAGGCTTCCACGGGGTCGGCGTGGACGAGATAGGAGCGGCCGTCGGCATCAGCGGCCCCGGGCTCTACCGCCACTTCCCCGGCAAGGACGCGATGCTCGCCGAGCTGCTCGTCGGGATCAGCGAGCGGCTCCTCACCGGTGGCCGCATCCGGGTCGGCGAGACCACCGGCGACCCCGAGGCCGTCCTCGCCTCCCTCGTCGACGGGCACATCGACTTCGCCCTCGACGACCGGCCGCTGATCACGCTCCACGACCGGGAGCTCGACCGGCTCAAGGACGAGGACCGCAAGCGGGTGCGGCAGCTCCAGCGGCAGTACGTGGAGCTGTGGGTGCCGGTCGTGCGGGAGCTGTACCCGGCCGTGGCCGAGGCCGAGGTGCGGACCACCGTCCACGCCGTCTTCGGCCTCCTGAACTCGACCCCCCACCTGGCCGCGCTGGGACGCGAACCCATGGAGGCGCTGTTGCGGCGTCTGGCGCACGGGGCGTTCGGAGCACTGGCGGCCGAGTAGGGCGCGGGGGAGGGAGAGGGCGCGTCCAGGAGCCGGGGCAGGCCGCTCGTCACGCGGTGGCGCGGTCCAGTAGCCGGGCAGACCGCTCGTCGCGCAGCGGCGCCGGTCCACGAACCGGGACGCGCCGGTCGTCACGCAGCGCACTCGGACAGAATGGCCCTCATGCCGATACCCAGCCGCCCCGCCCTCGTCGAGCACCTCGTCCGCACCCGGATCGCCGGGGACGTCGCCACGCCGCGCGACAACAACCTCGCCCACTACAGAAAGCTCGCCAACGGCGACCGGCACTACTGGCTCGGTCTTGAGCTCGGCGACCGCTGGACCGACGAGCAGGACGTGCTCGCCGTGATGGCCGAGCGGTGCGGGGTCGTCGACGACCCGGCCCACCGGACCGGCCAGGACACCATCGACCCCGAGCTGACCGTCGACGGCCTCGACCGGATGGCCGCCCGGCTCCGCAAGGCCGCCGCCGGCAAGGAGCGGGTCCTCTTCGCGACCGGCCACCCGGGCGCCCTCATCGACGTCCACAGCCGGATCGCCGCCGCGCTGCGCGCCCAGGGCTGCGACATCGTCCGCATCCCGGGCGGGCTGATCGCCGACGAGGGGTACGTCGTGCAGTTCGCCGACGTCGCCGTCTTCGAGCGCGGCGCCACCCTCTGGCACACCCACTCCCCGGAGCCGATGAACGCGATCCTCGACGCGCTCGGCGAGGAGGGCCGACCCGACCTGGTGATCGCCGACCACGGCTGGGCCGGGCGCGCGGGCCAGCGCGGCATCGACTCCGTCGGTTACGCGGACTGCAACGACCCCGCCCTCTTCATCGGCGAGGCCGAGGGCACGATGCAGGTCACGATCCCGCTCGACGACCATGTCGTCGACCCGCGCTTCTACGAGCCGATGACGGCGTACACGCTGGATGCCTCAGGCCTGCTCTGAGGGATCCGAGGGCCTGGCCCGGCGCTGGTCCAGGCCCGGCGTCGGGTCCAGGTACACCCGGCGGATCGCCGGGAAGCGTTCGCGGAGCTGGTCCTCGGCGTCCTCGCAGGCCCATTCGATCTGCTCCGCCGAGGCGACGTCCCGGAAGTCGATCTTCGCGGCGACCAGGATCTCGGAGGGCCCCTGGATGAGGGTCGTCAGATCCATGACGTCCACGACGTGGGGGACGGTGCGGAGCTCCTCGCGGACCGCGTCCCGCAGGTGCCGGGGCAGCGGGCGGCCGATGAGGAGCTGGGCGTTGGAGCGGCCGAGGACCCAGGCCACGTACACGAGCAGGAAGCCGATGAGGATCGAGGCGACGCCGTCCCAGACGCCGGAGCCGGTGATCTGCCCGCCGAGCAGGCCGCCCGCCGCCAGCATCAGGCCGGCCAGGGCGGCGGAGTCCTCCATGACCACCGCCTTGACGGTGGTGTCGGCGGTGAGCCGGAGGTAGCGGCCGAGGGGGGCCTTCATCCGGTCCGCCTCGGCGCGGACCTGCTTGATCCCGGTCCGCAGGGAGAAGCCCTCCAGGAGGAACGAGACCCCGAGGACGATGTACGAGACGAGCGGGTCGCCGAGCTCCTCACCGTGGACGAGGGTGTGGATGCCGTCGTAGACGGCGAAGACCGCGCCGCCGGCGAAGGTCGCGACGGCCGCCAGCATGGCCCACACGTACCGCTCGCCCGCGTATCCGACGGGATGGTCCTCGTCGGCGGGCTTCTCGCTCCGCTTGAGCGCGGTGAGCAGCATGACCTCGGTGACGGTGTCGGCGACCGAGTGCGCGGCCTCCGACAGCATCGCGCTGGACCCGCTGATGACACCCGCGACGGCCTTGGCGACGGCGATCCCGAGGTTCGCCACCGCCGCCACGATCACCGTGAAGGTGCTCTCGCCGTTGTCCGCGCCCGCGCCGTTCGCGGTTCTCGTGTCGTTCTCCGCCATGGTGCGGACGGTATGTCCGATCATCAGCGCGGAACGCGAACGACACCCTCCTGGATGACGGAGATCGCCAGCTTCCCGTCCCGCGTCCAGATCCTGGCCTGGCCGAGACCGCGCCCCCCGGAGGCGGAAGGGGACTCCTGGTCGTAGAGGAGCCATTCGTCGGCCCGGAAGGGCCGGTGGAACCACATCGCGTGGTCGAGGGAGGCCCCGACCACGTCCCCGACGGCCCAGCCGCCCCGCCCGTGCGCGAGCAGGACGGAGTCGAGCAGCGTCATGTCGGAGACGTACGTCGCCAGGCAGACGTGCAGCAGGTGGTCGTCGGCCAGCTTGCCGTTCGTACGGAACCACACCTGCGAGCGCGGTTCGCGCGGCTCCCCGACCGAGCCCCACGGCGGGGTGTCGGCGTACCGCAGGTCCACCGCCGCCCGCGCCTCGACCAGCCGGTCGGCGACCTCCGCCGGCAGGTGCCGGGGGAGCATCTCGGCGGCCGTCGGCAGCGACTCCGGGTCCGGCGCGGCCGGCATGTCCGCCTGGTGGTCGAGCCCCTCCTCGTACGCCTGGAAGGAGGCGGAGAGGTGGAAGATCGGCTGCCCGTGCTGGACGGCGACGACCCGGCGGGTGGTGAAGGAGCGGCCGTCGCGGATGCGGTCGACGGTGTAGACGATCGGCGCGCCCGGGTCGCCGGGGCGCAGGAAGTACGCGTGCAGGGAGTGCGCGAGACGGTCCTCGGGCACGGTCCTGCCCGCCGCCACCAGCGCCTGGGCGGCCACCTGGCCGCCGAAGACGCGGGGGACGAGAGCGGAGCGGGACTCGCCCCGGAAGATGTCCCGCTCGATCCGCTCCAGGTCGAGCAGATCGAGCAGGGCATCAAGGGCATCCGGAGCGGGGCGCCCGGCGTGGTGCTCGTCGTGCGGGTCGGGCACCTGGACTACAGGCCCATCGACTTCGCGATGATCGACTTCATGATCTCGCTGGTGCCGCCGTAGATGCGGTTGACGCGGTTGTCGGCGTACAGGCGGGCGATCGGGTACTCGTTCATGTAGCCGTAGCCGCCGTGGAGCTGGAGGCAGCGGTCGATGACGCGGTGCGCGACCTCGGTGCAGAAGAGCTTGGCGCTCGCGGCCTCGGCCGGGGACAGCTCGCCCGCGTCCAGGGCCTCCAGGGCGCGGTCGGCGACGGCCTCGGCCGCGTCGACCTCGGCCTGGCAGGCGGCCAGCTCGAACTTGGTGTTCTGGAAGGAGGCGACCGGCTTGCCGAAGACCGTGCGGTCCGTGACGTACTGCTGCGCGAAGCGGACGGCGGCCTTGGCCTGCGCGTAGGCGCCGAAGGCGATGCCCCAGCGCTCGGAGGCGAGGTTGTGGCCGAGGTAGGAGAAGCCCTTGCCCTCCTCGCCCATCAGGTCCTCGACCGGGACCTTGACGTCGACGAAGGCCAGCTCGGCCGTGTCGGAGGTGCGCAGGCCCAGCTTGTCCAGCTTGCGGCCGATGGAGTAGCCCTCGGACTTGGTGTCCACGGCGAAGAGGGAGATGCCGAAGCGGCGGTCCTCGGCCGACGGGGCGGACGTCCGGGCGCAGACGATCACGCGGTCGGCGTGGACGCCACCGGTGATGAAGGTCTTCGAGCCGTTGAGGACGTAGTGCGTGCCGTCCTCGGAGAGCTTGGCGGTGGTCTTCATGCCCGCGACGTCGGAGCCGGTGCCCGGCTCGGTCATCGCCAGCGCCCACATCTCCTCGCCGGTGACGAACTTCGGCAGGTAGCGCTTCTTCTGCTCGTCGGTGGAGAGCATCTTGATGTAGGGCAGGGCGAGCAGGACGTGCACGCCGGAGCCGCCGAACTGCACGCCGGCGCGCGAGGTCTCCTCGTACAGGACGGCCTCGAACTTGTGGGTGTCCAAGCCCGCGCCGCCGAACTCCTCGGGCACGTTGATGCCGAAGATGCCCAGCTCACCGAGCTTGTCGTAGAACTCGCGGGGCGCCTGGCCCGCCGCGAACCACTCGTCGTAGACGGGGACGACCTCGGCCTCGATGAAGGCGCGGATGGTCTCCCGGAACGCCTCGTGGTCCTCGGTGAATACGGTACGGCGCACGGTGCGACTCCTCCGGTGTGCGGGCGGGCCCAGTTGTCTAAGCGCTTGCTCAGTCTGTCGAGTACGAAGTTACCCACCGGTCACCCGCCCTGTCCAGACTCCCGGCCTGTGATCCAGGCCCGTCCCACGGAGTCGTACCCGTATACGGGCCGCCCCTTCGCCCCGCTCGTCCGAAAGGGTGCACCGTCCTCGTTTCCGATCCGGACCGTGCCCCGGCGCCCCTCCGAGCTCCACTCCAGCTCCAGGTACCAGCGGCAGTCGCACCCCGCCGCCCCCGCCGAGACCAGCAGTTCCTCCGGCTCGGCGGCGCTGACCGCGTACGGGAAGGAGACCGCCGGGAGCGTCCGGCCCTCCTGCCCGGAGGCGTCGTACCCGTCCAGCGCCCGCGCCACCGGCCGCGGCCGGTCCAGGTCCACCTCGAAACGGCGCGGCGTCACCGCCCCGCCGCACCCGTCGTCCATCCGGTACGCCGCCCAGGGCAGCGGCGCGCCCCGCTCCACCACCCGCACGTGCAGCGCCTGGAGCACCACCGCCGCGGCGCTCTTCCCCTGCACCGACACCCGCACCAGCGTCTCCCCGCCGTCCACGGCCCCCTGCGCCGCCGCCCAGCTCGGCGCGTCGGCCGCCTCCGGCGGGGGAGGGGGTGTCCGCTCCACGAGGTAGGTGTGCCCGCACCCGTTCTTCCAGATGTGCGAGGCGACCGTCCACGTCAGCGGCGGCGGTGGTTCGGCGGCCCGCTCCCGGGTCTTCCCGGGCAGGAGTACGGCTCCGAGCGTCACCGTCCCCACGACCGCCAGCGCCCCGCAGACCACGCCCACCCACCCCCACCCGCGCCTCCGCCGCGCGGACGGGAGGCCCGGCACGCGCGCGTGCACGGGGTCCAGCTCGGGTTCGGGCTCGGACGCAGGCTCCGGGGTCGGGGCCGGGGACGGCTCCGGCGCAGGCTCCGGTTCCGGGCCGGGCCCGGGCTTCGCGTCCGGCTCGGGCTTCGCGTCCGGCTCCGGCACCGGACGGCGGCGGGTGCGGTCCGCGTGGCGCCAGGCCACCTCCAGGGCCCGCCGCTCCTCCTCGTCCGCCCCGCACAGCAGGGCGAGGCGGTCGACCACGGCGAACTCCTCCGGGACGGTCGCGCCGGAGCAGTAGCGGTGGAGGGTGGACGCGCTGACGCTCAGGCGCCGGCCCAGCGCCTCGTAACTGCGCCCGTCCCGCGCCTTCAGCGCGCGCACGAGCCGCGCGAACTCCTCGACGGCGGCGTCCTTCGGCATTCCATCCCCCTCGACCGTGCGTCCCACCCTTCACGTCCTTGCACGTCAGCAGGGGTGGAATGGTTCCGGGACGGGTGGAGGGCGCGTCGCCGTTGCCCGGGACGGGCGGCGGCCCGACGCTGGTGGAAGCACTGACCGAACGACCCGACGGGGGATCCACCACCATGAACAAGCTCCGCACCGCACTCGCCACGGCCGCCGCTGCCGCCCTGGGCCTCGCGGCCCTCGCCACGGCCCCGGCGCAGGCCGCCGCCCAGCCGGCCTTCCTCGCCGCCTCCCAGATGCCGCCGTCGTCGACGCCGTGGACCGCCACCCAGGTCTTCACCGGCGTCCCGGAGAACGGCGGCGTCCTCTGCGCCCCGTACAAGATCCCGGCGGAGAACACCCGCTACCGCGAGTTCACCACCGAGCTCGACACGAACGGCGTCCAGGTCACCACCGTCGCCCGCACCGAGGCCGACGCCGTGAAGCTGGTCGACACCCTCCGCAAGGCCCTCGCCGGCTGCGGGCCCCTGCTTGAGCAGCAGAACCCGGGGCTGCACGCCGTCAGCGCCGCCCACGGCAAGCTCGCCGTCGAGGAGGGTGCCTGGGTCTACAGCCTGGACACCGCCGACCCGCAGATCGGCAACACCGACATCCACCTCTTCTCCGTCGGCCGCGACGGCAGGACCGTCACCTTCGTCCGGTGGGGTCAGATGGGCGACTTCAAGGACGCCCCGCTGACGGCCTTCAAGGCGACGACGAAGACCGCCGTCAACAAGCTCTGGCCGTGACCGACTCCGAGCGGCCCTGATCGTCCCTCCCCCTGCGTGCCCGGCCCCGCTGGGCGCGCCGGAGGAGAGCGACGGCAGGGAGATCGCGGGCCCTGGAGCGAGCCGCTGTCATTGATGACCATTACGCTGGCCGCGGAGAGGGGGCAGCATGCTGCTGAGGTTTCGTACCGCGAACGTCCGGTCACTGCGCGATGAGCAGGAACTGTCCTTCGTCGTGTCCGAGGGGGAGCCGAGTGCCGCCGCTCGGTCGCTGCATCTCGCCGGCAGCGGAGCGCTCGGGGTTCTGCCCCTCATCGGCGTCTTCGGCGCCAACGCGTCGGGCAAGTCGAACGTCCTGGCCGCCATGACCGACATGCGGACCGCCGTCCTCAACTCCTACGCGCGCTGGGCGTCGTACGACGGCATTCCGCGACGCCCCTTCGAGCTGGGCGGCGGCAAGGAGGAGCGTGAGCCGAGCTTCTTCGAAGCGGACCTGGTGATCGACGGTGTGCGCTGGACGTACGGGTTCGAGCTCGGCCCGGAGCGCGTCGAGGCGGAATGGCTGCACAGCTACCCCCGCGGCCACCGCCAGGTCTGGCTCGACCGCGACGCCTCACGCAGCGAGGTGTACGAATGGCCCGGCGCCCGGGTCAAGGACCGGGCCCAGCTCGTACGGCGTACCCGGCCCAACGCCCTGCTCCTGTCCACGGCCGGCACGGACAACCATCCGCAGCTCTCTCCGCTCTTCCACTGGTTCCGCCGCAACCTCTGGCTCATCAACCCGGAGGACGAGCGGACGCAGCGCGAGGCGTTCACCACGCGGGAGCTCTCGGGGCAGCGCGCACGGCGCATCAACGAACTGCTGCGGGTCGCGGACCTCGGCATCACCGGCGCGGAAGTCGTCCAGGAGGGGCGGGGCCCCTCCACGGTGAAACTCACCCACCGGTCGGCCTCGGGTGAGGTGTCCTTCGACTGGCACGACGAGTCGTTCGGTACCCGCTCGTGGTTCGCCCTGCTCGGCCCCCTGCTTCTTGCCCTCGACGAAGGCGCGGTCCTGCTCGTCGACGAACTGGACTCCAGCCTGCACCCCCGCTTCGCCGCCGAAGTGGTCCGGCTCTTCCACGACCCGGACGCCAATCCGAGGGGCGCGCAGCTCGTCTTCACCTCGCACGACCCGTCGGTGCTCAGCACACCGAGCGGCGGACGCCTGCTGGAGCCCGCCCAGGTGTGGCTGACGGAGAAGGACGAGGACGGGGCCACCGACCTCTACCCGCTCACCGCCGCCTCCCCGGGCAAGGACGAGGACCTGATGAAGTCCTATCTGGCCGGAGCCTTCGGTGCGGTCCCCGATCTCCTGGAGGGCCAGATCGCGAGGCGGCTGCTGGCTGCCACAGGGAAAGAACGTGAGCAGGATCGTGGGGACGGGGCGGAGCTGAGCTGATGGCACGTACGAGGGGGAAGGACTCGCTGGGTCCCGCGAAGCAGCAGCGTGGGCGCCGCCGCCGGGTCGTCCACGTCTTCACCGAGGGCCGGGTCACGGAGCCCGACTACATCCAGATCATCCGCGAGCGGGGCATCTACGCCGATCCGTCCGTAGCGGTGGAAGTACGGATCGCGAACTCCTCCGCGCCGGGTTCCCAGCGCAAGCCGATCAAGCTGGTAGAGGCTGCTGTGCAGCTGATGCGGGACGAAGCACGGGACGCGAAGCGCAACGGTCTGAAGCAGGAGTTCTGGCCGCAGGTCTGGTGCCTGTTCGACCGCGACGAGCACGAATCGATCGACGCGGCGCTGAAGCAGGCCCGTGACGGGGACGTACGCGTCGCCTTCTCGCACCCGTGCTTCGAGGTGTGGCGGCTGCTGCACCACAAGGCGGTGAGCGGCACGTTCGGCGGAGTCTGCGGACAGGCGACGGCACGGCTGCCGTTCGCCAAGGACGCGGCGAACATCAAGAGCGTGCTGCCGGAGCAGATCGCGCGGGGCAGCTTCGCGGAGGCCAAGAAGCGCGCGCTGAAGATGAACGCGACGCACGGTGACCACGTACCGCTGGTCAAGCGCGATCCGTACACCGACGTCTTCGCCTTCGTCGAGGACGGGCTCGGAATCACCTCGTACTGACGCGAGCGAGTGGGCCGGGCGTCCGTTTTCGCGGGGAGCCCGCCGCCGCCGTAGGGTTCCTACGTCACACCGGGGACGTAGGGAGTCGAACTCGTGGCCAAGCTCACGCTCGCGCAGTTGGAGCGGCATCTTTTCGCCGCCGCGGACATCCTCCGCGGCACGATGGACGCCTCCGAGTACAAGGACTACATCTTCGGCCTGCTCTTCCTGAAGCGGGCCAACGACGAGTTCGAGGCCGCCCGGGAGCACATCCGGGAGCACGCGGCGAAGAGCATGGGACTCACGGGCGAGCTGCTGGAGAGCTACCTGGAGCAGGAGTCCGCCTACGGCGACCGTGACGTGCTGTACGTCCCGAAGGTCGCCCGCTGGGCACAGATCTCCTCGGCCACGCACAACATCAACGAGGACCGGCTGCGGCCCGCGCTCCAGGCGCTCGAAGGCCAGAACAGCAAGCTCAAGGGACTCTTCGACCACCTCGACTTCAACCGCATCGGCGGATCCGGTGCGGCAGCGGGCGCGGCCAAGCTCGCCGACCAGCGGCTGAAGCTGCTCATCGCGCACTTCGGACGCATCCGCCTGCGGACGGACGACTTCGAGTTCCCCGACCTGATCGGCGCCGCCTACGAGTACCTGATCAAGGAGTTCGCCGACTCGGCGGGCCGCAAGGGCGGCGAGTTCTACACCCCGCGCGCGGTCGTCCGCATGATGGTCGAGCTGCTCGGCCCCCGGCAGGGCATGCGGATCTACGACCCGTGCGTCGGCTCGGGCGGCATGCTGATCCACGCCAAGGAGTACGTGGAGGAGCACGGCGGAGACACCACGGACATGTTCTTCGCCGGCCAGGACGCCAACAGCGGCTCCTGGATCATGTCCACGATGAACATGGTGCTGCACGGCGTGCGCCGCTTCGACCTGCGCACTGGCGACACCCTGGCGGAGCCGGCACACGTACCGAGCACCGACGCGGACCGCTTCGACGGCGTCCTCAGCAACCCGCCGTTCTCCATGGACTACACCCTCAGCGACCTCCTGTACGGCGCGCAGCGCACGACGTACGGGGCGACCAGCGAGCGCGGCAAGGCCGACCTGATGTTCCTCCAGCACATGCTGTGGGAGACGAAGCGGGAGGGGCGCGGTGGCATGGTCATCACGGTCATGCCGCATGGCGTGCTGTTCCGCGGGGGCGGCGAGCAGGAGATCCGTACGAAGCTGCTGGACGACGACACGATCGAGGCCGTCATCGGACTCGCCCCGAACCTCTTCTACGGCACGGGCATCCCGGCCTGCATCCTGCTGCTGCGCCCGCCGGGGAAGAAGGACCCGGCGCGGGCGGGCAAGGTGCTGTTCATCAACGCGGACCGCGAGTACCGCAAGGAGTCGGCCCAGAACGTGCTCCTGCCCGAGCACGCGGAGAAGATCACCTCCACCTTCCACGCGTACGCGGAGGTGCCCGGCTTCTCGCGTGTCGTGACCCGCGAGGAGCTGCGCGACAACGACGACAACCTCAACATCCGCCGCTACGTGGACAACACGCCGCCGCCGGAGCCCCAGGACGTGCGGGCGCATCTGGTGGGCGGGGTGCCGCGTGCGGAGATCGAGGCGAAGCAGGACCTGCTGGAGGCGTACGAGGTGGTTCCGGCCGACCTCTTCGCCGAGCGGGACCCGGTCGACCCGGCGTACATGGACTTCCTGCCGGAAGGGCACCGCCCGGACGCGGCCCGGCTCGCGGAACTGGCCCGCCCGCGCGAGGACGAGCTGCGGACCGCCTTCGCCAAGTGGTGGGACGAGGAGGCCCGGCACCTGGAGGCGGTGACGGCGACCCCCGAGCGTCTGGCCGACCTGACGTCCTCGGAGCGCAAGGCCGCGCTGATGGCGGTGCGGGGCTCGTTGATCGAGTCGTTCGTGGAGCGGCTGGGCGGGGTCGGACTGCTCGACCGGTACGCGCTCGCGGGCGCGGTGGCGGGGTGGTGGTACGAGGCCAAGTACGACCTGCTGGCCCTGTCGGAGAACGGGTTCGCGGGCGTCCTGGACGGCTGGGTGGAGAACGTCGACACCCTGCTCGCACCCGAACAGGACCCGAAGACGAGGAAGCTGCGTAAGCGCACGGCCGCCGAGCGGCGCCAGGCGTACGACCACAAGGTGGTCGCGGCGATCGCCCCGGACTTCCTGGAGGAGCTCGCGGCGGCGGACGCGCGCAAGGCGGAACTGGACGCGCGCTGGAAGGAACTCAACGCCGAGCCGGAGCCGTCGGAGGACGGCGAGCCGGAAGGTGACGAGGACGCCGTCACACGCGAGACCGTCGCGCTGAGCGTGGAACAGCTGGCGGAGCTCGCCCACGTGAAGAAGGAGCGGGCGAAGGCCGGCGCCCTGATCAAGCGGCTTGAGGCGGAGTTCTGGTCCCCGTGGCCGAGCGACCCGCCCAAGCTGGGCGAGGAACCGCCGAGGCTCTTCCGGGCGCGGGCCGCGCTGGACGCGGAGGGGGAGCGCCGGGTGGTGCTGGAGCTGCTGCGGGACGATCTGGCGGGGAAGCTGGACGGGCATGTGGTGCGTCGGCGGCGGGAGTTGATCGACGCGGTTGGGGTGTGGGCGGACAAGTACGCGGTGTCGCTGCGGGAGATCCGGGCGGAGCGGGAGCGGGCGGCGTCGACGCTGGACGGGTTCCTGAAGGAGCTTGGTTATGTCGGCTGACGTAATCGGTCCCGGATTTCTTCCCCTTGAGAGGCTTGCAGAAGTGTCAGGGGGCGTAGCCCTTGGTGGAGGAGCGCCGGGCGGTTCTGTCGAGCTGCCCTATCTGCGAGTAGCCAATGTCCAGGACGGATACATCGATACGGAGGACGTGAAGACCGTCCGGGTGGCAGTAGGCGCCATTGAGCGATTCCGGCTGGCGCGTGGAGATGTCCTCCTCACCGAGGGGGGCGACCTGGACAAGCTTGGCCGAGGCGCGGTGTGGGATGGCCGGGTAGACCCCTGCCTCCACCAGAACCACATCTTTAAGGTGCGGTGTGACCGCTCGAAGCTTCTCCCGGAGTTCCTGGCGCTCTACATGGCTTCCGGCGAAGGTAAGTCGTATTTCCTGCGCGTTGCCAAGCAGACGACGAACCTGGCGTCGATTAGTTCGTCACAATTGAAGTCGATGCCGATTCCTACTCACCCGCTGGCCGAGCAGTATCGGGTTGTGGAAACGGTCGACGCCGTGAAGGCGCAGGAGCGCGTCATCGAGGCGTCGATCGCCAAGTTGCAGAAGTTGAGAGACGGCCTTCTGTACGACGCGTTCCGCAGGAATGGGATGTCGGCCAGTCAGGGGCCGTCTGCGTCTCGGGGGGAATGGCCCACGGCGGCCCTTGGCGCACTCTGTCACATTGGCTCAGGTACGACTCCGCCGAGAGCGGCAGCCGTCAGATACTTCGCCAGTACCGGCACCCCCTGGGTGAAGACCCTCGACCTCAACGAAGGTCTAATCTCAGCTACGGACGAATCACTGACCGCAGCGGCCGTGGATGAGCTTCGGATGCGAATTTTTCCCGCAGGATCAGTGCTGGTAGCCATGTATGGCGGATGGGAGCAGATCGGCCGGACAGCGATGCTTCAGGTCCCGGCTGCTGTGAACCAAGCAATCTCCGTCCTCGTAGTGAATGGCGATATGGATCCCGAGTACCTCTTGCTGGCGTTGCAGCATGGTCGCCACAGGTGGCGGCAGTTCGCGGCCAGTACACGGAAGGACCCCAACATCACGAAGTCGGATGTGCAGGGCTTTCGGATCCCCGTTCCATCGCGTGAGGAGCAGGGGGGGATTGTCGCGCTTGCTGCAGCTCCGTCGAGGCAGGTCATTTTCCAACAAGCAGAGCTGGCCAAGCTGCGCGGCCTCAGGCAGGGGCTTGTGGACGACCTGCTGTCGGGCAAGACCTGATCAGTCATGGAGAAGCGCCGAGACCCTGCTGCACGACAGGGGCGGGAGTCCTTGCGAGTTCAGGCGGGAAGCTCGCCGTCCTTGACGGCTGTGACGAACGACGACCAGTCGGCCGCCGGGAAGACCAGCGCAGGGCCGCATGGGACCTTGGAGTCGCGAACGGGCACGCCTGACGGGTGGCCGTCCAGTACCTCGACGCAGCTGCCGCCGTCGCCGCTGCTGTAGGACGACTTGCGCCAGCCGGTCAATGCTGCTGCGTTCGGGATGATCCGCTCAGCCATGGTTCCCGTAGTCCTTTGCCGTCGCTCTCAAGAGAGCGACCGATTCCTTGCGGGAAAGCGCGTCGCCCAGGGCGAGAGTGTATGTGCGTTGCAGTGTCTCAACGAGGGCAGGGGAGTCGTGCAGCCTGCCCATGAGTACGCCCTCACCGTAGGCGATCGGAGGCTGGTCGTCGAACATCATGAGCGACAACATGCCCTGGAGCAGCGGGTGGTAGCCGACTCCGAAGGGCAGGACATGCACGCGGATGCGGTCCCGCTCTGCCAAGCGGACGATGTGGGTCAGTTGCTCGGCCATGACCTCGGGGCTCCCCACGTGACGGCGCAGCACCGCCTCGTCCAGGAGCGCGCAGAATAGCGGGATCGCCGGATCGGTAAGGATCTTTCCTCGTTCCAGCCGTGTGACAAGGAGCCTGTCACCTTCCTGTTCACTCCTGGGAGGGAACCCGGGCCGCAGAACCGCACGGGCGTACCCCTCTGTCTGGAGGACGCCTGGCACGAGGGAGAGCGCGAACTCCTGGATCATCACCGCCTGCTGTTCGAGGAGCCGGGCCGCTTCGAAGTAGTCGGCGACCGCCGCGCCGTCGTCCGGCAGGAAGCTGCTCAGGACGTTTCCCGTGCCCAGGGCCCTGTCCAGGCGGCGCGCGTCCTCCCTCGACGGGATGCGGCGGCCCGCCTCGATGTGCGCGATGTGCGAACGGGTCATGACCGCCATGTCGGCCAGTTCCTGTTGCGTGAGTCCGGCCGCCAGCCGTTGTTCCTTCAACCAGACCCCATAGATGTTGCTCATGGTCAACTCCCATGTGACAAACGCTTCGTCACCCTCTACCCCCTGGCGAGCCTAGCCCGACCCGTCTCACTCTGTGAGGGGATCGCTACACAGCGATGCCTATTCGCCGGCCACGCACGAAAGACCCCCGCAGCCGCAGTGAACGGCCCGGGGGCGTGGCCATCAACCCAGCGGAGTTGACGACGTGTCGCACTGTATCGCCCGCATCTTCGAGTCGTTGTTGCGGCTCCTGTGGCCCGCGCCGGAGTGGCACCGGCCCCCGGAGGCGCCGCCCGCCGCGCCGCCCATCGCCGTACCGCCCGTCCCCGGCCGCCCGCCCGAGCCCGTCCTCCGAGGCGAGGACAGCCCTATCGTCCGCCCCTACCTCCTCGCCCACGAGCAGCGTGAGCGGGCCCGCCGTCAGCGAGCGCGCCGGCGCGCCCTCTGGCTCGCCGTGCACGGCATCGACATCGGGCCGCGCCTGATCCACGGTGTGGAGGTCGTCGCGTGACCAACCGGACGATCCACAACGGGCGACTGCTCCCCTGGTCCAGCCCCGAGGGCAAGCCCTGTTACCTCATCGGCGACGGCACGGGCCACCTCTCCCGGGTCGCCGACAACATCGAGAGCGTCCAGCTCGGCATGGCCGCCGAGCTCCTCGGCCACGCGGCCGACATGGTCGACGACCGCCAGGTCACCCCCGAGCAGCTCCGGTTCGTCGTGGCCCGCATGGCCGAGGCTCTGCGGGATGTGCACCGCATCGCGAGGAGCCGGGGCGCCCGGCTCCCCGTACCCGTACTTGAGGATCAGGAGGGCGAGGCGTCCGAAGAGGAGGAGGGCGACACCGGCCCGCTCGACGTCTGACCGACCCCGCCACCCCCGGTGACGTACCCCGACATGCCCCGGTACGTCACCTGCCCGCGCGGCTTGAACTCTCCCACCCGGCCCGCTCAGGGCGCAGAATGGATCAACTGAGCGGGACCTGGGTGACGGCGGGCGGAAGGCGCGGGGGCGGGCATGGTGGTGCAGGTCGAGCGGGACGAGGTGGAGCGGCCGATCGTCGCGCAGCTTGAGGCGATGGGATGGACGCACGTCCCGGGGACGACGGTCGGCACGCTGGACGCCGGTACCCCGCTGCTCGTCGATCGGCTCGGCGCCGCCCTGCGGCGGATCAACGTCCGGGCCGACGACGGCGAGTCGTGGATGGACGGCACCGACGTGTCGCGGTCCGTCACCGCGCTGGCCTCCGTCTCCCTCGGGAAGGGCGTCGCGCAGGCCAACTTCGACGCCACCGATCTGCTGCTCAGCGGGCACTTCCTCACCGGCCCCTCCGCCGCTCACGGCGGGGCCTCCGCCACCGTGCAGTACATCGAGTGGCACGAGGAGCGGGTCGGGCTCAACGAGTTCACGGTCGTCGACCAGCTCCGCGTGAAGAACCGTTCCGGGGACGTGTCGATACTCGACGTCGTCCTCTTCGTGAACGGCATCCCGCTCGTCGCCGTCGAGTGCAAGAGCCCCGACCTCGCCGACCCCGTCCGCAGCGCCGTGCTCGATCTGCGGCACTACGCCGGTGACCCCATCGCCGACGACGAGCGTGACGGTTCCGATCTACCGCTGCCCGCCGGAGTGCCGGAGCTGTTCCGTACCGTGCAGCTGCTGGTCGCCGCGACCGCCGAGACCGCGTATCTCGGGACGGTCACCTCCACGCCCGACCATTTCCATCCCTGGCGGAGCGTCGAGCCGGAGGCCCCGGCCACGCTCCTCGCGGACCTGCCGGACGACGTCACCAAGCTCAACGAGCGGCACAAGCTCGTCGGCGTCGTCCTGCGTCCCGCCGCGCTGCTCACCTTCGTACGCCACTACGTCATCCCGCTCCCCGTCGAGACGGAATCGGGAGGCACCCGTACGGTCAAGGCCGCCGCGCGCCATCAGCAGTACCGGGCCGCCGAGAAGGCCGTACGCAAGCTGGTCGACGGCCGGACCCGTGGCGGGCTCGTCCTCGAAGACGAGCGCGGCGGGATCATCTGGCACACGCAGGGCTCCGGCAAGAGCCTGACCATGACGTTCCTCGTGCGCCGGATGCATCTGCACCACCGGCTCAGCGAGTTCACGATCGTCGTCGTCACCGACCGCACTCAGTTGCAGGACCAGCTCTCCAAGACGCTGAAGCTCAGCGAGTCGGACGTCGAGACGGCCGAGACCAGGACCCAGATGGAGGGGCTGCTCCGCGACGGCGGGCGCCGGGTCGTCTTCGCGATGATCCAGAAGTACGGGACCGGGGGCGCCTTCGCCACGGGGACCGGAGGCGACGGCGGAGACGGGGACGGGGACGGCCGGGACCTGGCAGGGGAGTACGAGGACGCCGAGCGGGCCCGGAAGGAGCGCCGGGCCGACGTTCCGCCACCCGAGCCCGATTTCCCGGAGTGCAACACGTCCTCCGACATCCTGGTCCTGGTCGACGAGGCCCACCGCTCGCACACGAGCGTGTTGCACGCCGCCCTGCGCAGGGCCATCCCCAACGCCGCCAAGATCGGCTTTACCGGCACGCCGATCATGACCGGCCGGGTCGAGGACACCCGCCGGATCTTCGGCGGATTCCTCGACACGTACCGCATGGCGGAGGCCGAGCGCGACGGCGTCGTCGTACGCATCCGCTACGAAGGCCGTACCGGCGAGGGCAAGGTCTTCGACAAGGACGGCCTCGACCGGAACTTCGCCGACCTGATCCGGGGGCGCACGGACGACGAGCGCAAGGCCTTGCTTCGGCGCTGGCCCACCGAACGGGACGTCGCCGAATCCCAGCCCATGATCCGGGCGAAGGCCGAGGACATGCTGGAGCACTGGGTGACCTGGGTGCTGCCGGGCGGTGGCTTCAAGGCTCAGGTCGCGGCCGTCAGCCGGAAGGCAGCCGTCGAGTATCACCACGCGCTGCGACGGGCGCGCGACCTCCTGATGATCGAACTCGCCGCATTCGACCCGGAGTCGGTGGCGGGGATTCCGCTGGAGGAGCTGCCCCGTCGGCTGCGCTACCTCTACCAGGCCCACCAGTACCGTTCCCTGCTGCGCCGTCTCGACTTCGTGCCGGTGATCTCCCCGGGCGAGGAGCGGAAGCGCCGTCAGTGGCTGCACTGGACGGACAAGGAGCGCCAGAAGGCGTACATCAAGCGCTTCCACCAGGCGTTCCCCCAGCTGCCGCCCGAGCCCGACTGGGTCAGCACCACGCCCTTCGACCTGCCGTCGCAGGAGACGACAGGGGCGGGCGCCGGGGTCGGTGACCACCCCTGGTCGCAGGAGGAGTCCGGACAACCGGAGACCCGGCCGGGTGCCGCGCCCGATCCGGTGCACCCTGACAGCCCGGTCGCCTTCCTCATCGTGAAGTCCATGCTGCTCACGGGCTTCGACGCACCACGCGAGCAGGCGCTCTACCTGGACCGGCCGATCCGTGACGCCGAGCTGCTCCAGGCCGTCGCCCGGGTCAACCGGCCGATGGAGGGCAAAGACATCGGGTACGTCGTCGACTACTACGGCGTCTTCGAGCACCTGACCGGAGCGCTGGCCGAGTACCAGCAGGCCGATGTCGACGACACCATGCTCAGTCTGTCGGACGAGATCGAGGGCCTCGCGCCGGCGGCGAGGGCGGTGCGCGACTTCCTGAGCACGCACGGCGTCGACGACGCGGACCTGACCGACCCGGCCAAGCTGGGTGCGGCCGCGCAGCGCTTCGAGTCCGAGGCGGCGCGGTTCGGGTACGACGACGTGCTGCACGAGTTCCTCGGGGTACTGGAGCGGGTGCTGCCGCACGAGGAGGGCCTGCGCTTCGTGGCGGACGCCCGGCGGTGGGGCATGCTCCAGAAGCGCGTCCGCAGGCTCTACCGGGACGCGCCGGGCGGTACGTTCACGCTGCGCCGCTACGGCCGCAAGGTCCGGGCGATGATCGCCGACCACCTGGAGGGCCCGGAGATCGAGCAGGTCATCGCGCCCGTCTCGCTCGCCTCGCCCGTCTTCGACGACGCGGTGCGCACCATGCCGCCGCGCGAGGCGGCAGCGGAGATGGGACACGCGCTGCGCTTCCACCTGGAGGAGCGGGTCAAGCGGGAGGACCCGGAGAAGTACACACGGCTCTCGGAACGGCTGGAGGAGATCCTGCGGGATCTGCCAGGACGCTTCGACGAGCAGATCCAGGAGTTCGGCCCGCTGATCGAGCAGGCCCGGCGGGAGGACGAGGAGGACCCGGCGCTGGCGGGGCTCAGTCCGCTGGAGCAGAAGGTGTACCGCCTGCTGGATCAGCTCGTGGAGGAGAGCCCGGGAGTCGTCCGACGGGTCCCGGACACCCGGCCGCTGGTCGGCGCGGTCTGTGACGCGGCCGCTCGGACCATGGGCAAGGCGGCGTTCCAGGGGCAGAGCCAGGACCTGGACGAGCTGGCGAAGATCATCCACGGTCAGTTGGTTCCGGGGCTGCTGCCGACCGACGTCACGGACTGGGCTCCGCTGAACGGCATCGCTCAGCGACTCGCCTCGTTCGCGGCGGAGAACAAGCGGCAGTTTCTGGCCAGGCAGCGGGGAGAATAGGCCGGGTGACCGCTCTTGCCGACGACCGACTCCTCCCCGCTCTTGCCGAGGGGAGTCTCCTCACCGTCGACGGGTTGTCGCTGCGCGTCCGGGTCAGTGGCCGCCGCAAGCGGTTCGCGCTGACGGTGGAGCCCGATGCCGGGCTGACCCTGCACGCGCCCGAGGGACGTCCGGCGGTGGAAGCGGAGGACTTCGTCCGCGCACACCGGTCCTGGGTGGTGACGAAGCTGGCGGTGCGCGAGCGCACTCGCCCCCTGAATCCCGCGAAGCGGTTGGTGGACGGAGAGGTCTTCCGTTACCTGGGGCGGACGTACCGGCTCGCGATCACGGCAGACGGACCTGCCGACGGCAGGGTGCGACTCATCGCCGGACGCCTGGTGATGCGCCGTGAGCAGGCTGAGCACCCGGACCTGGCGAGGGCAGCGCTCGTCGAGTGGTACTGCCGGGCCGGGCAGAACTGGACCGCTGGGCGGCTCCAGCCATGGGCCGCCCGGATGGCGGTCGCGGAGCCGGTACTCGACGTCTGTGACCTCGGCCGACGCTGGGGAAGATACCGGCCCGGCGACGACGATCGAGGCCCCGGTCTGATGAGCCTCGGATGGCCGCTCTTTCAGCTGCCGATGCATCTGGTCGACTACGTCGTCGCCCATGAGCTCGCCCATGTTCGTGTGCCGGGGCACCGCGCGGACTTCTGGCGGTTGCTGGGGACGGCGCTGCCCGAGTACGAGGAGCGTCGGACAGAGCTGGACGAGCTGGGGCGGCGTATGTGGATGGGCGAGATCGCATAGCTGCCGACCGGGCCGGCCTCAGGCCGAGCGCAGGGCGAACCACAGTTCCATCCGTACGTCCGGGTCGTCCAGGTCCAGGTCGAGGAGCGTCGCGCAGCGGGCGATCCGCTGCCGGACGGTGTTGCGGTGGATGTCCAGGGCCACCGCCGTCCGGTCCCAGCTGCCGTGGAGCGACAGCCAGCTGCGCAGGGTCTCCCTGAGGGGGTCCGTCAGGGGGGCCAGCAGGGCCCCGGCGTGGGCCGCCGCCTCGGCCGGGTCCACGAGCCCCGCGAAACCGTCGGGCCGGTGCCGGACCAGGGGCGCCCGGGTGGCCTCCGCCCGGCGCAGCGCCCGGGCCGCCTGTGCGTCGGCGGCGGTGAGCTCGCCCGCCCCGGCGGGCGCGCTCACCCCGAGCGTCCAGCCTCCCTGGGGGGTGACCGGGGCGGCGGAGGGGAGCAGGAGGCGTACCACTCCGGGCGCGCCCGCACCACCGCCCCCGTCCACCAGGGGCGTCCCCAACTCCGCCGCCAGCGACGCCGCCGCGAACGGCGTCCCGTCGCCGCCGCTTCCGTGCACCACCGTCCACGGGCCCGGGCCCAGGGCGTCCGCCGCCTCCGCCGGGGTGCCGCCGAGCAGCAGCCGGACCAGGGCCCCGTCCCGTACCGTCACGTCCGCGCCCCGGTGCGGGGCCGTCAGGAGCGAGAGCAGGACGACGGCGACCCCGGCGATCGTGTGGTCACCCGGGCCGCGCCGCTCCGTCGCCACCCCGAGCGTCAGACCGTCCCCGCCGCCCAGCGCGTACGCGGCGAGCCGCAGCCCCCCACCGTCCCCGCTCGCCGACGAGGGGCCGCCCGGTCGCGGCCCGAGCACCCCCATGAGCTCGCGCAGCGCCCCGGCCGCCTCCGCCGGTACGTCCCGGCCGGCCGCCAACGACTCCGTACCGTCCGCGCCGAAGAGCACCGCGCGCCCCGCGAGCCGCGAGGCCAGCGCGCCGAGCACCGCCGGGACCGGGGCCGGGCGGGCCGCCGCCGCGGCCAGGGACTGCTGGGCCTCCGTCACCCGGCGCAGCTCGCGCAGCCGCGCCTCCGCCATGAGCCGCCACACCGCCCGCGCGACCGCCGTGAACGGTGTTCTCGGCGGCACCTCGACCAGCGGCAGGCCGTGCCGGGCGCACGCCTCGACGAGCTCCGCCGGAACCGTGTCGTACACCGGCGTCACCCCGAAGGCGAGCGCCGCCGCACCCGCCTCCACGACCCGCTCGACGTAGCGCGCCGGATCGGAGAGCTGCACGCCCGCCGTCATCAGCAGCTCACCGCCGAGGAGGTACGGATACGGGTCGGCCATCTCCGAGGTGTGCACCCAGTGCAGCGGTACGTCCCCGGGCCCCGCGAGCAGCCGGAGCCCGAGGTCCCGGCGGGCGAGCAGCGCGGCCAGGGCGACGGGCGGCGCGGGGGGAGTGGAGAGGCCCTCCGCGTCCGAAGGGTGCGTCGGGAGCGTCGTCATGGATCCTTCGTACAGCATCGGCTCGTACAGTGGAGGAAACATACACTTCTGCACCGCTTTCCCGCCGCCTACCGTCGTGCCAGAGAACCATCCCCTCGCCCCCCAGGAGGACCCGACCATGAGCAGCAGCGACCAGAACACCCCGCGCGGCCCGATCGACTCGTCCCGCACCCCGCGGTACGCCGGTCCCGCGACGTTCGCCCGGCTGCCGCGGCTCGACGAGGTCGGCACCACCGACATCGCCGTGGTCGGCGTCCCCTTCGACAGCGGCGTCTCCTACCGCCCCGGCGCCCGCTTCGGCGGCAACGCCATCCGCGAGGCCTCGCGCCTCCTGCGCCCCTACAACCCGGCGCAGGACGCCTCTCCGTTCGCCCTCGCGCAGGTCGCGGACGCCGGTGACATCGCCGCCAACCCGTTCAACATCAACGAGGCCGTCGAGACCATCGAGGCCGCGGCGGACGACCTCCTCGGCTCCGGCGCCCGCATGATGACCCTCGGCGGCGACCACACCATCGCGCTGCCGCTGCTGCGCTCCGTCGCCAAGAAGCACGGCCCCGTCGCCCTGCTCCACTTCGACGCGCACCTCGACACCTGGGACACGTACTTCGGCGCCGAGTACACCCACGGCACGCCGTTCCGCCGGGCCGTCGAGGAGGGCATCCTCGACACCGAGGCGCTCTCCCACGTCGGTACCCGCGGCCCGCTCTACGGCAAGCAGGACCTCACCGACGACGAGAAGATGGGCTTCGGCATCGTCACCTCGGCCGACATCTACCGCCGCGGCGCCGACGAGGTCGCCGACCAGCTCCGCCAGCGCATCGGCGACCGCCCGCTGTACATCTCCATCGACATCGACTGCCTCGACCCGGCCCACGCGCCCGGCACCGGCACCCCCGAGGCCGGCGGCATGACCTCCCGCGAGCTCCTGGAGATCCTCCGCGGCCTCTCCTCCTGCAACCTGGTCTCCGCCGACGTCGTCGAGGTCGCCCCGGCCTACGACCACGCCGAGATCACCGCGGTTGCCGCCTCCCACACGGCGTACGAGCTCACGACGATCATGTCCCGCCAGATCGCGGCGAGCCGCACCGCGCAGTAGGCGTTCCGCCGGGTGTGGCACGCTCGTCGCGAGCGGCGCGCCGCACCCGGCCGCCGGGCCGCACCGCACCGACCACGCCACGCCCCGAGGGAACCGTCCATGACCCACGACCACGACGTGGTCCTGCGCCCCACCGCCGCGCAGACCGAGGCCGCCCTGAACCCGCCCGCCGGGCGCAACGGCGGCGACCTCGTCGTCGAGACCCTCGCCGGCCTCGGCGCGACCACGGTCTTCGGCCTCCCCGGCCAGCACGCGCTCGGCATGTTCGACGCGCTGCGCCGCTCCTCCCTCCGGTACGTCGGCCTCCGCGTCGAGAACAACGCGGGCTTCGCCGCCGACGCGTACGGCCGGATCACCGGCGAGGCGGCCCCGCTGCTGCTCTCCACCGGACCCGGCGCGCTCATGTCGCTCGCCGCGCTCCAGGAGGCGGCGGCGGCCTCCGCGCCGGTCCTCGCGATCGGCAGCCAGATCCCCGTCGCCGGGCTCGGCGGCGGCCGGCACGGCTACCTCCACGAGCTGCGCGACCAGCAGGCCTCCTTCCGTGACGTCGTGAAGTCCGTCCACACGGTCCGTACGCAGTCCCAGATCCCGTCCGCGATCGCGGCGGCCTGGGAGTCGGCGCTCACCGCCCCGCACGGGCCCGTCTGGATCGAGATCCCGCAGGACGTGCTCCTCGCGGAGACGATGCTGCCCGTGGTCACCGCGATGGACGCGACGCCCGAGGACATCGCCCCGCGTCCCGAGCTGACGGCGGTCGCGGCCGACCTGCTGACGAAGGCCGCCCGGCCCGTGATCATCGCCGGCGGCGGAGTCGTACGCTCCGACGCCTCCGGCAAGCTCCTCGCGCTCGCCGAGCGGATCGACGCGCCCGTCGTCACCACCTTCGGCGGCAAGGGCGCCTTCCCCTGGACCCACCCGCTCTCGCTCCAGTCCTGGCTGGAGGACCGGCACACCACCGACTTCCTGGAGGACGCCGACGTCCTCCTCGTCGTCGGCTCGGGCCTCGGCGAACTGTCCTCGAACTACCACACCTTCGCCCCGCGCGGCCGGGTGATCCAGATCGAGGCCGACGCGGGCAAGCTGGAGTCCAACCACCCGGCGCTCGGCATCCACGCGGACGCCCGGCTCGCCCTCCAGGCGCTCCTGGAGACGGCCGGTGAGCGCACGGACCCGACCGCCCCCGAGCGGGTCGCGGCCGTCCTGGCCAAGGTGCGGGAGCGGATCGCCGCGCAGGACCTGGGCCTGGAGCAGCGGACCGTCGCGGCCGTACGGGAGGCGCTGCCGGCCCGGTCCCCGAGCTTCTGGGACATGACGATCCTCGCGTACTGGGCGTGGTCGGCCTTCGACGCCCGGCACCCGAACACCATGCACTCCGCGCAGGGTGCCGGCGGCCTCGGCTACGCCTTCCCCGCCGCCCTCGGCGCGGCCGTCGCGGACCCCTCGCAGCCGGTGCTGGCGGTCTCCGGCGACGGCGGCGCGATGTACTCGATCGCGGAGCTGGCGACGGCGAAGCAGTACGGCCTCGACGTGACCTGGCTGATCGTCGACGACGGCGGTTACGGCATCCTCCGCGAGTACATGACGGACGCCTTCGGCGAGACCACCGGCACCGAACTCACCCGCCCGGACTTCGTCGCCCTCGCCGAGTCCTTCGGCGTCCCGGCGACGACGACGAGCCCGGAGACCCTCGCCGCCGACCTCGCGAAGGCCCTCGCCACCCCCGGCCCGTCGGTGGTGGTCCTCCCGGCGCTCCTGAGGATGTTCGAGCCGACGCACCTGTGAGCCGCCCCCGGCCCGGCGCAACTCTTCCGGCCCCGGACGAGTCCTCCTGACCGGGGGCCGGTGCGGGGCCGATGGCGTTCCACGAGGGATCCACGAGGGGGAACGGTGGCAGGGCGCGTCAAGGAGTTCCTGAAGGAGACGGTCGGCGAGTTCGTGGGCGAGGCGGTCCTGGAGATCACGGCCTGCCTGCTCCTCATCGGTCTCGTGGCGCTCGCCGTCTGGGGCTGGAGCGTCAGCCCGCCCCTGACCGGCGGGGCCGCCGGGACCCTCGCCCTGCTCGCCGGGTACGGCGCCTGGGAGACGTTCCGCGGGCCGGCACGGCGCCGTAGAGGGCGGCTGGCGGCGTTCGCCGTCGGTGCCTTCGGCTGCGTCGCGCTGTTCGCGTACTTCGCGAGCGGCTGCTCCTGCTGACGGACCCGGAATTGCTGAGGCGGGATGAAATCGCAGCCCAGACGTGTTGGGCCTTCCGGTAGAGCAGGACGGACGGGAGGCCACTCGTGGCGGCGGTCGGGCAGAAACAGACGGGCGAGCGGCAGCGGACGGAGGCGCGGCGGCAGGCCGAGATCCGCCGGCAGGGCTGGGCGCGCAGGCTGACCGGATACGCGTGGCACTACAAGGCCAACGTGGTCCTCGCGCTCGGGTCCTCGCTCCTGGGCATGGCCGTCCTCGCCCTCGTACCGCTCGTCACCAAGGTGATCATCGACGACGTCATCGGGACGAAGACCCGTGACCTCGGCGTCTGGACCGGGCTCCTCATCGGCGCCGCCGTCCTCGTCTACGTCCTCACCTACGTCCGCCGCTACTACGGCGGCCGCCTCGCCCTCGACGTGCAGCACGACCTCCGTACCGACATGTTCGGCACCATCACCCGGCTCGACGGGCGACGGCAGGACGAGCTGTCCACCGGGCAGGTCGTGGGGCGGGCGACGAGCGACCTCCAGCTCATCCAGGGCCTTCTCTTCATGCTCCCGATGACGATCGGGAACATCCTGCTCTTCGTCATCTCGCTGGCCGTCATGGCCTGGCTCTCCCTCCCCCTCACCCTCGTCGCGCTCGCCGTCGCCCCCGCCCTCTGGTTCATCGCCAAGCGCAGCCGCACCCGCCTCCACCCCGCCACCTGGCACGCGCAGCAGCAGGCCGCGGAGGTCGCCGGGGTCGTCGACGGGGCCGTGACCGGCGTCCGGGTCGTCAAGGGCTTCGGCCAGGAGGGCCAGGAGACCGGCAAGATCCGCGAGGCCGGGCGCAAGCTCTTCGCCGGCCGGCTGCGGACGATCCGGCTGAACTCGAAGTACACCCCCGCCCTCCAGGCCGTGCCCGCCCTCGGGCAGGTCGCCGTCCTCGCGCTCGGCGGCTGGCTCGCCTACAAGGGCCAGATCACCCTCGGCACCTTCGTCGCCTTCTCCGCCTACCTGGCCTCCCTCGTCGGCCCGGTCCGGATGCTCGCCATGGTCCTCACCGTCGGCCAGCAGGCCCGCGCGGGCGTCGAGCGGGTCCTCGACCTCGTCGACACCGACCCGGTGATCCAGGACGGGACGAAGGAACTCCCGGCCGACGCGCCCGCGACGGTCGAGTTCGACGACGTGAGCTTCTCCTACCAGGACGGGCGGCCCGTCCTCGACGGCTTCTCCCTGGACATCCGCTCCGGCGAGACCGTCGCCGTCGTCGGCGCCTCCGGCTCCGGCAAGTCCACCGTCTCGCTCCTCCTCCCGCGCTTCTACGACGTCAGCCACGGCGCCGTCCTCGTCGGCGGCCACGACGTCCGCGAGCTCACCCTCGACTCCCTGCGCGCCGCGATCGGGCTCGTCCCCGAGGACTCGTTCCTCTTCTCCGACACGGTCCGCGCCAACATCGCGTACGGCGTCCCCGACGCCACCCAGGAGCAGATCGAGACCGCCGCCCGCGCCGCCCAGGCCGACCGGTTCATCGCCGAACTGCCCGAGGGGTACGACACCAAGGTCGGCGAGCACGGCCTCACCCTCTCCGGCGGCCAGCGCCAGCGCGTCGCGCTCGCCCGCGCGATCCTCACCGACCCCCGGCTCCTCCTCCTCGACGACGCCACCTCCGCCGTCGACGCCAAGGTCGAGCACGAGATCCACGAGGCCCTGAAGTCGGTCATGGAGGGCCGTACGACCCTCCTCATCGCCCACCGCCGCTCCACCCTCGGCCTCGCCGACCGCATCGCCGTCCTCGACGACGGACGGCTCTCCGACATCGGCACCCACGAGGAGCTGGAGGAGCGCTCCGCGCTCTACCGCCGCCTCCTCACCGACCCCGACGAGCTGGGCGCCGTCTCACCCGGCCACGTGACCCCGGTCGAGATCCCCGAGGACGCCACGCTGCGGGCCGAGCTCGACGCCGAGTTCGACGCCGAGCGGGGCATCACCCCCGCCCTCTGGGTACGGGACGACAGCGCCGCCGAGGAGAGCCCCGCGCCCGGCGCCACCCCCGAACTGCTCGCCGCCGTCGAGGCCCTGCCGCCCGCCACCGACACCCCCGGGATCGACGAGGCCCGCGCGGTCTCGCCCGAGGACACGTACGGGCTGCGCCGCCTGCTCCGCGGCTTCGGCGTCCCGCTGCTCATCAGCCTCGGCCTGGTCGCGCTCGACGCGGGCGCCGGCCTGCTGCTCCCGGTCCTGATCCGGCACGGCATCGACGACGGCGTGAACCGGCTCGCGATCGGCGCCGTCTGGGCGGCCTCCGCGCTCGCCCTGGTCACCGTCCTCGTGCAGTGGATCGCCCAGACCGCCGAGATCCGCATGACGGGCCGCACCGGCGAGCGGGTCCTCTACGCCCTGCGCCTGAAGATCTTCGCCCAGCTCCAGCGGCTCGGCCTGGACTACTACGAGCGCGAGCTCACCGGCCGGATCATGACCCGGATGACGACGGACGTGGATGCCCTGTCCACCTTCCTGCAGACGGGTCTGGTCACCGCCTTCGTCTCCGTCGTCACCTTCTTCGGGATCATGGTCGCGCTGCTCGTGCTCGACCTCCAGCTCGCCCTGGTCGTCTTCGCGACACTGCCCGTCCTCGCCGTCGCCACGTACTTCTTCCGCCGGTCGAGCGTGAAGGCGTACGAGCTGGCGCGCGAGCGGATCAGCGTCGTCAACGCCGACCTCCAGGAGTCGGTCTCCGGGCTGCGGATCGTGCAGGCCTTCCGCCGCGAGCGTTCCGGCGCGGACCGCTTCGCCACCCGCAGCACCGAGTACCGCGAGGCACGCGTCCGCGGCCAGTGGCTGATCTCGATCTACTTCCCCTTCGTCACCCTGCTGTCCTCGGTGGCCGCCGCAGCCGTCATGATCGTCGGCGCGAACCGCATCGAGGCCGGCACCCTCACCACCGGCGCGCTCGTCGCCTACCTCCTCTACATCGACCTGTTCTTCGCCCCCGTGCAGCAGCTCTCGCAGGTCTTCGACGGCTACCAGCAGGCCGCGGTCTCGCTGAAGCGGATGCAGGAGCTGCTCCAGGAGCCGACGTCGACGACCGCCGCCGAGGCGCCCCAGGACGTGACCTCGCTGCGCGGCGAGATCGCCTTCGAGGACGTGTCGTTCGCGTACGACACGAAGGAGGCCGCTCTCACCGGCATCGACCTGCGGATTCCCGCCGGGCAAACCGTGGCCTTCGTCGGCGAGACCGGCGCGGGCAAGTCGACCCTCGTCAAGCTGGTCGCGCGGTTCTACGACCCGACGGGCGGCCGGGTCACCGCCGACGGCACCGACCTGCGGGACCTGGACCTCACCGCGTACCGCCACCGCCTCGGGGTCGTCCCCCAGGAGGCGTACCTCTTCGCCGGGACCGTCCGCGACGCCATCGCCTACGGCCGCCCCGAGGCGACCGACGCGGAGGTCGAGGCGGCGGCCCGCGCGGTCGGCGCGCACGACATGATCGCCACGCTCGACGGCGGCTACCTCCACGAGGTCGCCGAGCGGGGCCGCAACCTCTCCGCCGGCCAGCGCCAGCTCATCGCCCTCGCCCGCGCCGAGCTCGTCGACCCCGACGTCCTGCTCCTCGACGAGGCCACGGCGGCCCTCGACCTCGCCACCGAGGCCCAGGTCAACCAGGCCACCGACCGGCTCGCGGGCCGCCGGACGACGCTTGTCGTCGCCCACCGCCTGACCACGGCGGCGCGCGCCGACCGGGTGGTCGTGATGGACCACGGCCGGATCGTGGAGGACGGCACCCACGACGAACTGCTCGCCCTGGGCGGCCGGTACGCGTCGCTGTGGAGCACCTTCATCGGGGAGCCGGAGTCGGAGCCCGAGAGGGTGTGAGGGCGCGGAGCCCGAGAGGGGGGTGAGGAGTGTGCGGAGCCCGAGAGGGTGTGAGTACGGGCCGTCCGTCGGATGAGTATCCGGACGGATTCCCCGACCACCGCCCCGCGGGCTTGGATGGGGGCATGAGCAGCAGCCCCGATCTCCGCGCCCGCGCCGCCTCGCCCGTCCCGGTCACCCCGCCGGACCCCGAGGCCGCGCGGCTGCGGAAGTGGGCGCTGATCTGGGCCGGGCTGCTGCTGCCCGCGACCCTGCTCGCCGGCCTCCTCGCGCTCAGCACCGAGGCCGCCGCCAGCTGCATCATGCGCGGGACGAGCTGCGGCGGCGCCCCCGGCTTCCTGTACGTCGCGAGCCTGGTGACCTTCGCCGCGGCCTACGTGACCGTGCGGCGCACCTCCCGCGCCGACGTCCGACGGGCGGCACTGCGGACGCAGTTCGGCGCCGAGGCCGTCTTCGTGCTGTTCGTCGCGACGATGTTCGCGTAGGCAGCCGGGGTCCCCACCGGCACCCGGAGGCAACCATTCCGGCGGCTGGCGCGTCGTACGCCCGTACGCCTGAATCTCCGTACGTCCGTACGTCCGTACGTCCCGTATGTCGGAGACTCGCCGCCTCGCTCGGGAGGGGAACGCATGCCCACGGACACGCCGCACGCACCACACCGACGCCGACGACGGCTGCTCGCGCGCGTCCTCGTCCCGCTCCTCGCCGCCCTCGCCCTGCTCCTGACTCCCTGGCCAGGCCCGGGCGGCTCCACCGCCGACGCGGCCTCCGTCTGCCAGGGCCGCCCCACCAAGACCTACCGCTTCGCCACCGGCGAGCTGCGCCTCTACCGGACCCGCCACTACGTCTGCGCCGTCACCGTCGCCAAGAACCCCGGCGCCGTCCGGCCGATGAGCGTCTCCCTCCAGCCGCGCGGCGGGCGCCCCGCCGTGAATTCCGGACGGTTCACCCGGCAGGCCGGCCCGGTCACCGTCCACGCCCTCAACCGCTGCGTCCGCGCCTCCGGTTCGGTGTCCGGACAGGGCAGGTCCACGGGCTGGATCCTGTGCTGAATCCCGCGCCGCGACGTGTACCGCATCCTGCGCTGCCGACCGTTTCCTCTGCTGATGCACAGGAAAGTCCAAGGGTAAGGACCAACTGGGTCTGGCGGTCCACACGTTGCCCCCGCTAGGTTCGCGACACCGTTGTGAACCAAGGGGAGGACGAATGCGCAAGTCGCTCAGATGGCTGGTGTCGCTCTCGGTGCTCATAGGCACCGTCGGCTCCACGTCCGTGGCCACCGCCGCGGACACGGAGGACAACAGCACCACGGCCGTCGCCGACTCCCAGAGCGCGGATGCTCAGAGCGCGGACATCAAGGACCGCATCCTGGCGATCCCCGGGATGAGCCTGATCGAGGAGAAGCCCTACGCCGGCTACCGCTACTTCGTCCTGGAGTACGTCCAGCCGATCGACCACCACCGCCCGTGGGCGGGCACGTTCAAGCAGCGGCTCTCGGTCCTCCACAAGGACACGGGCCGCCCCACCGTCTTCCGCACCAGCGGCTACGGGCTGAGCACCACCCCCAGCCGCGCCGAGCCGACCCGGATCATCGACGGCAACCAGATCTCCATGGAGTACCGCTTCTTCACGCCGTCGCGCCCGCAGCCGGCCGACTGGTCCAAGCTGGACATCTGGCAGGCGGCCAGCGACCAGCACCGGATCTTCACGGCGCTGAAGAAGATCTACGAGGAGAACTGGCTCTCCACCGGCGGCTCGAAGGGCGGCATGACCGCCACGTACTACGAGCGCTTCTACCCGCGTGACATGGACGGCGTCGTCGCGTACGTCGCCCCGAACGACGTGGTGAACAAGGAGGACTCGGCCTACGACCGGTTCTTCGAGAACGTCGGCACCAAGGAGTGCCGCGACCGCCTGAACGACATGCAGCGCGAGGCCCTCGTCCGCCGCGAGCCGCTGCAGAAGAAGTACAAGGAGTGGGCCGAGACCGAGGGCGCCACCTTCAACACCGTCGGCAGCCTCGACAAGGCCTACGAGGCCGTCGTCCTCGACTTCGTCTGGGGCTTCTGGCAGTACTACGGCGAGGACGTCTGCGCCGAGATCCCGGATGCGAAGACCGCGAGCGACGACGTCGTCTACGAGACGATCGACGCCTACTCCGGCTGGTCCGCCTACAGCGACCAGGGCCTGGACTACTACACCCCGTACTACTACCAGGCCGCCACCCAGCTCGGCTCGCCCACCATCCAGCAGCCGCACCTCGCGGGCCTCAGCCGCTACGGCTACCAGCCGGCCCGCAACTTCGTGCCGAGCTCCATCCCGATGAAGTTCGAGCCGCAGGTCATGCGGGACGTCGACAACTGGGTCCGCAGGAACGCGAACCAGATGCTCTTCGTCTACGGCGGCAACGACCCGTGGGGCGCCGAGCCGTTCCACCTCGGCAAGGGCGCGCGCGACAGCTACGTCTACACGGCGCCGGGTGCGAACCACGGTGCGAACGTCGCCGGGCTCGTCGACGCCGAGCGTGAGAACGCCACCGCCCGCATCCTGGCCTGGGCCGGCGTCTCCGCCCCGGCCGTCCAGGCGGCGCAGCCGCTGGCGCGCTTCGACGCCCGCCTCGACAAGGCGGTCGACGAGGACGTCACGCGGGAGCACGGGCTGCGCCCGTAACCTCCCCTGTTCCGAGCGGGTGTGCCCGGTGGTCCTTCCGAGGCCCACCGGGCACACCCGTCTGCGCTACCAGTCCACCGGGCCTACCCGTCCGCCCTACCGGTCCACCGGGCCTACCCGTCCGCCCTACTGGTCCACCGGGCCTACCCGTCTGCCCTACCGGTCGTACGACAGGCCGTGGCCCACCGGGTACAGCACCTTCGTCGGATCGTCCGCGCTCTGCACCGGGACGGGCAGCCGTCCCCGCGGCCTGGCCCGCCCGGCCAGGACCCGGACGGCGGCGCGGAGTTCGACGTCGGTCCAGGAGTAGGCGGCGAGCGTCGCCCGCTGGCCGCTGATCCGGGCGATGTCGTACGGGTTGCGGATCGCGATCGTCACGACGGGGACGCCGGTCGCGACGAGCCGTGCGACGAGCGTGCGCTGCGGGCTGGTCGCGGTGACGTTGTACGTGCCCACGACGACCACGTCCTGCCCGGCCGCCGCCGCCACCGCCTCCTCGATCCTCGCCGCCGTCGGGGTGATCCCGGTGGAGAGCGTGGTCGCGGTGAAGCCGAGCTCCCCGAGGGCGGTCGCCAGGGTGGTGGTGGGCGGCCCGGTGGTGCCCGAGGGCGAGGCGGGGTCGGCGCCGACGACGAGGACCCTGCCGTGCCCCGAGGGGCTCAGCGGCAGGAAGCCGCCCTCGTTGAGGAGCAGGGTCGTGGTCCGCTCGGCGATCCGGTCGGCCCGGTCGAGGTGCGCCGCGGTGCCGACCACCCGGTCGACGCCCGCGCGGGTCACGTACGGCTGCCGGAAGAGGCCCAGTCTCGTCTTGAGCCGCAGGATCCGCAGGATCGATTCGTCGAGCCGCTTCTCCGTCAGCTCGCCGTTCCTGACCGCCGTCAGGACCGCGTTCCAGGCCACGTCGAGCTTCGGCGGGTTGAGCAGCTGGTCGACGCCCGCCTTGAGCGCCAGGACGGGGACGCGCTCGTCGCCGTACTTGGTGCGCACGCCCTCCATGCCGAGCGAGTCGGTGACCACCACGCCGTCGTAGCCGAGCTGTTCGCGCAGGATGCCGGTGAGGATGGGCCGCGAGAGCGTCGCCGGGTCCTCGCTGGGGTCGAGCGCGGGCACCACGATGTGCGCGGTCATGATCGAGTCGACCCCGGCGTCGATCGCCGACTCGAAGGGCGGCGCGTCGAGCTCCGCCCACTGCGCCCGGGTGTGGGTGATCGTCGGCAGCCCGTAGTGGCTGTCGACGGCGGTGTCGCCGTGCCCGGGGAAGTGCTTGGAGGTGGCCGCGACCCCCGCCCGCTGGTAGCCCCTTGTCTGGGCGGCGACCAGACCGGCGACCGCCGCCGGGTCGGAGCCGAAGGAACGGACGCCGATGACCGGGTTGGCAGGGTTGACGTTGACGTCGGCGACCGGGGCGTAGTTCTGCCGGATGCCGACGGCGGCGAGCTCCTCGCCCGCGATCTGCGCGGCCTTACGCGCGTCCGCGAGCGAGCCGCCCGCGCCGAGGGCCATCGCCCCGGGCACCAGCGTGGCCGGCTCGCCGACCCGGCAGACGATGCCGTGCTCCTGGTCGGTGGAGATGAGCAGCGGGACCGGGGTGGCCTGCGCGAGGCCGGCCTGCTGGATGCCGTTGGAGAGTTCGGCGATCTGGTGCGGGTCGCGGGTGTTGTGGGCCCAGGAGAAGTAGATGACGCCACCCACGTGGTAGCGCTCGACCAGCTCGGCGGCGGTGCGGACGCCGATCTCCTTGAGGTTGGCGTCGATGTCGGCCTGGTCGGGTGCGGTCGCCGAGTGGCCGTACACCCGCATGACGAAGAGCTGGCCGACCTTCTCCTCCAGGGACATCCGGTCGATGATCCGCTGGAGGTTCCTGTCGTCGGTCTCCGCGTGGGCGACGGGTGCGGTGACCCCGGTGACGGCGGCAGCGGCGGCTGCGGCGGTCACCGTGAGGAGGGTGCGTCGGGAGGGGGCGGGGGCGCGGTGGTGCACTGATGCTCCTTCCGGCCGTGCGAGGTTGAAGGACACGAGAAGCTTCTCGCTTGAAGGAAACTTCCAAGGAGTCACGGATAGCTCGAAAGTAACTGCCAGGTCAAGGACCCGCGCAGGAATCGCCCGCGCGGGCGACCTCGGGCCAGAGCTCCTGGAGCGTACGGACCGCCTCCCGGATCGCCGGGCGCCGCGCCGCACCCGTCCGCCACCAGGGCGACCTGCGTGTGGTTCTCCTCCGCCTGATGGACGATCAGCGGCTCGTGATGTGGTGCCGGTGAAGGAGAACGTAGCTCCTGCATCCTCGTTGGCAGGGTGGATCACGTGCTCTGGCCCGCAGGTTCGCTCTTCACTCACAGCTCTACTCGTTTGTGAGCATGACCGTGAGCCCTGTGAAGCGGGCGTTCAGGTACCGCTTAGCGCGACCTCGCGGCCCTGCGCGGACTCGACTGGACGGGCGTCGGCGTCATCGTCTACGTCGCCTGGATCGTCACCGTCTTCGGCTTCGGCGCCTGGGGCCGGCTGCTCCGCCGCTACCCGGCCTCGTCCGTCCCGCCCTTCTCGCTCCTCGTCCCCGTCTTCGGCATGTCCTCGGCCGCCCTGTACCTGGGGGAGGGCGTCAGCCCGCTCCGCTGGTGCGCGGCGGCGCTGCTCGTCGGGGGAGTGGCGCTCACGTCCTTCGCGCCGGGAGCGCGCCGGACGCCGGAGTCCCCGAAATCCCTGGCGGTACGGGAGCCCGCGACCGTATCGTCAGCGGGTCCCACCAGCGAGGAAAGGCCCGCATGACCTTCGCGCACGTCACCGTCGACACCCCCGAGCCCGCTCCCGGCGCCGTCCTGCTCGCCGGCATCCCCGGCAGCGGCAAGTCGACCGTCGCGGCGGCCCTCGCGGCCCGCTTCGCCCGCTCGGCGCACATCGAGGTCGACGACCTCCAGTCCCTCATCGTGAGCGGCTGCCACTGGCCCACCCCGGACGGTGACCCGGAGGCGGACCGCCAGATCCTGCTGCGCGCCCGCAACGCCTGCCTGCTCGCGGACAGCTTCGCCTCGGCCGGCTTCCTGCCGGTCCTCGACGACGTGGTCGTACGCCGCTCCCACCTGGACTTCTACCGCGCCCACACGAAGGCGGTCCCGCTCCACGTGGTGATCCTGGCCCCGGGCCCGGACAAGGCCTGGGAACGCAACAACGCCCGCCACAAGAAGCTCACGACCAACTGGGCCTTCCTGGACGAGGCGATGCGCGAGGAACTCTCCGCCGAGGGCGTCTGGATCGACAACGCGGACCAGACGGTCGAGGAGACGGTGGAAGCGGTGCTCGCGGCGACGGGCCTGAGGCCGGAGAGGTAGGTCAGCCTTCGGAGCGCGGGAAGCCGTCCGTCTTGACGACGATCTCTCGCCCTTCGAGGGGGAGGAGCAGGTCTTCGCCGAAGGCGATCTGCTCCTGGTCCACATAGGCGCCGGTGCGTGTGGGGTTGCTGTGGATGGTGCAGGTGTTGTCCGACGGATCGATGATCACGTAGACAGGGATGGCGCACTCGGCGTACATCCGGAACTTCTTCGTGAAGTCGTTGTCCCGTGTGCTCTTCGAGACGACCTCGATGACAGCCTCAAGGCTGTGCCACTCGAAGCGGCCACGGCTGTTCCGCTCGGAGCCGGGTGCGACGACCGTCAGGTCAGGGGCGTATCCGTAGAGGTGCGACGGGAAGTCGATCATGACGTCCGTCAGCAGCTTGCCCTGCCCGGCGAGCTGCTTCTTGATCTGGGGCGCGGCCTCAAGGAGGATGTCCGACTGGCTCTCGCCCTGCGGCGTCATGATGATCTTCCCGTCCGTGATCTCGACGTGGTAGCCGCGAGGCAGGTTGACGCCGTCCAGGGCGTCCCAGGCGCTGGGAAGGTCCATCAGTATGGTCGCCATGCGATCCTCCGTGTGCCGTTCGTCACCACGATAGCGCCCCGCTACCCCCGCGGCCGGGCCGTCGACCCCCGCACCACCAGCTCCCCCGGGACCGTCACCGATCCCCCCTCCGGGGGCTCCTCCGCGCCCATCGCCAGGCGGCCCGCCCTGACCCCCGCGTCGTGCAGCGGCAGGCGGACGGTCGTGAGGGCCGGGACCACGTCCACCGAGAACGGCAGGTCGTCGAAGCCCGCGACCGAGACGTCGTCCGGGATGGACAGGCCCCGCTCCCGCAGGGCCGCGCAGACGCCGAGCGCCACCGTGTCGTTGGCGGCGACGACCGCCGTCAACTCCGGGTCGCGGTCGAGGATTTCGGTGGTCGCCTCGTAGCCGGACCGGCGGTCGTACGGGCCGTGGACCGTCGGGCCCTCGGCGACCCCCGCCGCCGCGAGCGCCGCTCGGTGGCCTTCGAGCCGGTGCCGGGTGGTCGTCCGGTCGGTCGGCCCCGCCGCGTACCCGATGCGCCGGTGTCCGAGCCCGAGCAGGTGCTCGGTCAGGAGCCGCGCGCCGGTGCGGTTGTCGAAGACGAGCGCCGCCGTGTTCGCGTCGCCCGGCACCGGCGGCCGCCCGCACAGCACCACCCGCGTCCCCGCCTCCGCGAGCTTGGCGAGCTTGCCCGCCGTCGCCGCCAGGTGCTCGGGGTCCTCCAGCGAGCCGCCCATGAGGATGACGGCCGCGGCCCGCTGCCGCTGGAGCAGCGTGAGGTAGGTCAGCTCGCGCGCGGGGGAGCCGCCGGTGTTGCAGACGACGGCGAGCTTCTCGCCCCCGGCCCGCCCCGACGCGACCTCCCCGATCGCGCTCTGCGCCGCGCTCGCCATGATCCCGAAGAAGGGGTCGGCGATGTCGTTGACCAGCACGCCGACCAGGTCGGACGTGGCGGCGGCGAGGGAGCTGGCGGGGCCGTTGAGGACGTAGTCCAGTTCGTCCACCGCCCGCAGGACCCGTTCGCGGGTCGAGGCGGCGACCGGGTAGTTGCCGTTCAGGACCCGGGACACGGTCGCGGGCGAGACCCGGGCGCGGGCGGCCACGTCCGCCAGGGTGACGGTCATCGTGTGCGTACCTCCGAGGCCCTTGTCCGGCGTGATGTCGGCAGGTTAGCTTCCTCCCAGACAGAAAGCGCTTTCTATCGAGGCGCGGAATTGCCGGGGAGAGGAACATCTCGTGACACGCAGGACAGTCCGCATCGCCATGAACGGCGTCACCGGGCGGATGGGCTACCGCCAGCACCTCGTCCGCTCGATCCTCGCGCTGCGCGAGCAGGGCGGGCTCGACCTCGGCAACGGCGAGACCCTCTGGCCCGAACCCGTCCTCGTCGGCCGCCGCGACCACGCCCTGCGCGCCCTCGCCGAGCGCCACGGCATCACCGAGTGGTCCACCGACCTCGACGCCGTCCTCGCCGACGACAGCATCGACATCTACTTCGACGCCCAGGTCACCTCCGCCCGCGTCGAGGCCCTCACCAAGGCGATCACCGCCGGCAAGCACATCTACACCGAGAAGCCCACCGCCGCCGACCTCGCCGGCGCCCTGGAACTCGCCCGCCTCGCCACCGGGAAGGGCATCAAGCACGGCGTCGTCCAGGACAAGCTCTTCCTCCCCGGCCTGCTCAAGCTCAAGCGCCTCATCGACGGCGGCTTCTTCGGCGAGATCCTGTCCGTGCGCGGCGAGTTCGGCTACTGGGTCTTCGAGGGCGACTGGCAGGACGCCCAGCGCCCCAGCTGGAACTACCGCGCGCAGGACGGCGGCGGCATCGTCGTCGACATGTTCCCGCACTGGGAGTACGTGCTCCACGAGCTCTTCGGCCGGGTCACCACCGTCTCCGCGCACGTCGCCACCCACGTCCCGCGCCGCTGGGACGAGCAGGGCAAGCCCTACGAGGCGACCGCCGACGACGCCGCGTACGGCATCTTCCAGCTGGAGGGCGGCGCGATCGCCCAGATCAACTCCTCCTGGACGGTCCGCGTCAACCGCGACGAGCTCGTCGAGTTCCAGGTCGACGGCACCCACGGCTCCGCCGTCGCCGGCCTGCGCGGCTGCCGCGTCCAGCACCGCTCGGCCACCCCGAAGCCCGTCTGGAACCCCGACATCCCCGTCACCGAGTCCTTCCGCGACCAGTGGCAGGAGGTACCCGACAACGCCGAGTTCGACAACGGCTTCAAGGCGCAGTGGGAACTCTTCCTGCGGCACATCGCGCTCGACGAGCCGTACCACTGGGACCTGCTCGCCGGCGCCCGCGGCGTCCAGCTCGCCGAGCTGGGCCTGAGGTCGGCCGCCGAGGGCCGCCGCCTCGACGTCCCGGAGGTCTCCCTGTGATCCGCCTGCCCGGACCCGACCGCGGCGTACGGGAGTACGAGCCCCGCACGGAGCCGCGCGCCGTCCCCGCCGGCGGCGCCCTGACCTCCCGTACGGTCTTCTCCGCCGCCCACGTCGTCGCCGACCCGTACGCCGACACCACCCCCGACGCGCCCGCCGCCGTCGACTGGGACGCCACCCTCGCCTTCCGCCGCCACCTCTGGGCCCACGGCCTCGGGGTCGCCGAGGCCATGGACACCGCCCAGCGCGGGATGGGCCTCGACTGGGCCCGGGCCGCCGAGCTCATCCGCCGCTCCGCCGCCGAGGCGAAGTCCGTCGGCGGCGGCATCGCCTGCGGCGTCGGCACCGACCAGCTCACCGGCCCCGCCGGCCTGGTGGAGGTCCGCAAGGCCTACGAGGAACAGCTCGCGCTCGTCGAGGAGGCCGGCTCCCAGGCCGTCCTGATGGCCTCCCGCGCCCTCGCCGCCGCGGCGAACGGCCCGGACGACTACCTCGACCTGTACGGCCACCTCCTCCGCCAGGCGAGCGAACCGGTGATCCTGCACTGGCTCGGCCCGATGTTCGACCCCGCGCTTGAGGGCTACTGGGGCTCGTCGGACCTCGACGCGGCCACCGAGACGTTCCTCGACGTCATCGCCGCCCACCCCGACAAGGTCGACGGCATCAAGGTCTCCCTCCTCGACGCGCGCCGCGAGGTCGAGCTGCGCCGCCGCCTCCCGGCGGGCGTCCGCTGCTACACCGGCGACGACTTCCACTATCCGGAGCTCATCGCCGGCGACGAACAGGGCTTCAGCCACGCCCTCCTGGGGATCTTCGACCCCCTCGCCCCGCTCGCCGCCGAGGCGGTCCGCACCCTCGACACCGGCGACGTCGCGGGCTTCCGCGCGATCCTCGACCCCACCGTCGCGCTCTCCCGCCACCTCTTCGAGACCCCGACCCGCTACTACAAGACGGGCGTCGTCCTCCTCGCCTGGCTCGCCGGGCACCAGGACCACTTCACGATGGTCGGCGGCCTCCAGTCCGCGCGCTCGCTGCCGCACCTCGCCCGCGCCTACGAACTCGCCGACGGACTCGGCCTGTTCCCCGACCCGGCGCTCGCCGAGGCCCGCATGCGCGCCCTGCTCACCGTCCACGGAGTCCCGCAGTGAACCTCGACCGCTTCGGCATCAACCAGATGACCGTCAAGCAGCTGTCCCTGCCCGAGCTGGTCGCGGAGTGCGTCCGCCTCGGCATCCCGGGCATCGGCCTCTGGCGCGAGCCCGTCCAGGCGTACGGGGTCGAGGCCGCCGCCGCTCTCGTACGGGACGCGGGCCTCACCGTCACCACCCTCTGCCGGGGCGGCTTCTTCACGACGGACGGCTGGGAGGCGGAGAACCACGCGGCCATCGACGAGGCCGTGACGCTCGGCACCGACACGCTCGTCCTGGTCTCCGGCGGCCTCACGCCCGCCTGCCCCGACCTGCCCTCCGCCCGCGCCCGCATCGCCGAGGCCATCGGCGCGCTCGCCCCGTACGCGGGGGAGCGGGGCGTCCGGCTCGCCATCGAGCCGCTGCACCCGATGTACGCCTCCGACCGCTGCGCGGTCTCCACCCTCGACCAGGCCCTCGACATCGCGGAGCGGTTCCCGGCCGAGCAGGTGGGCGTCACCGTCGACACGTACCACCTCTGGTGGGACGACCGGGCCCCTGCCGCGGTGGAACGCGCGGGCGCGGCGGGCCGGATCCACTCCTTCCAGCTCGCCGACTGGACCACCCCGCTCCCGGCCGGAGTCCTCAACGGCCGGGGCCAGCTGGGCACCGGCGCGATCGACCTCCGGGCCTGGGCGGACCTGGTCGAGAAGGCCGGCTACACGGGCCCGGTCGAGGTGGAGCTCTTCAACGACGAACTGTGGGCGCGGGACGGCGTCGAGGTCCTGGAGGAGACCCTGGAACGCTTCCTGGCGGTCTGAGAAGCTGCCGCGGCCCCGGTGCGGCGGGGACGCGGCGCGGCTGCCCGGCCTGTGCGGGGCCGGGCAGCCGTGGGTCGGCGGGACCGGGCAGCTGTGGTCCCGCGGGGGCGGGGCAGCCGTGGGTCGGTGGGGCGGGGCAGCTGTGGTCCCGCGGGGGCGGGGCTACTTCTTCGGCTGCGTACCGCCGCCCAGGAGGTCGCCGAGGCCACCGCCCTTTTTCGTGGCGGCGCGCTTGGTGAGGGCGGCGATGACCACCGGGACCAGGATGTCCACGGCCCGGTTGACCGTCGCGGGCGGCAGGCCGGTGCGCTTCGCGACCGCCGTCGCCGCCGGCCGGGCCAGCTTGGCGAGCACCCCGGCCATCAGGCCACCCGCGGCCAGACCACCGAGCGTGGCGACGCCCTGGAGCGGCGGCTCGGCCGAGGTCACCTCCTCGACGGCGGCCCGCACCTCGTCCGCGCTGGCCGGCTCGGCCGCCGCCTGCCGCAGCTCGCCGGACAGCTCAGCCACCGAACCGCCCACGAGCTCCCGCGCCCCACCGGCATCGGTCCCGAGCAGCCCGGCGATCTCCTGGAGCCGGTCGTCGCCGAGCTCGTTCAGGACATCGTCCTGGAAAGAAGATTCAGTCATGCCGAAAACGCTAGGCGGGGAGCGGCGGGACGGCATGTCGACATGTCGGGGGAATCTCCGTTGCCGCGCGGCCGGACGGTCCGCAGGATGAGGGCCATGACGACGGAGATACGACGCCTCAACCCGGAGGGCCTGCACGCGACCCCCGGATACCACCACGTCACGGTCGTGGAGGCGGGCCGTACGGCCTACCTGGCCGGGCAGTGCCCCCTGGACGTGGACGGAGAGCTCGTCGGGGAGGAGGACGTGGACCGGCAGGTCGACCAGGTCGTGGCCAACTCCCTGGCCGCGCTGGCGGCCGTCGGCGCGACGCCGGACCGGGTGGTCAGGTCCGTGATCTACGTCGTCAGCGACGATCGGTCGGAACTCGCCGCCGTCTGGCGACGGCTCAACGACTCCGCCCTGGGGCCCGCGTTCACCACGGCGAGCACGCTGCTCGGGGTCGCGCAGCTCGGATTCCCCGGACAGCGGGTCGAACTCGACCTGACGGCGGCGCTCTGAGGCTCGCGGCGCCCCTGGGGTGGGAGTTGCCCAGGGGGTGTCCCCGTTGTCCGAGGCCTTCGCTACCGTCGGTCCATGTCCAACGACGGTCGCGGTCCGGCGGTGCTCGAAGGGGTCCTGGAGCGGATCACCTATGCCAACGAGGAGAGCGGTTACACGGTCGCCCGGGTCGACACCGGGCGCGGTGCCGGTGATCTCCTCACGGTCGTCGGCGCGCTGCTCGGGGCGCAGCCGGGGGAGTCGCTGCGGATGGAGGGCCGCTGGGGTTCCCACCCGCAGTACGGCAAGCAGTTCACCGTCGACAACTACACGACGATTCTCCCGGCCACCATCCAGGGCATCCGCCGCTATCTCGGGTCCGGTCTCGTCAAGGGCATCGGCCCCGTCTTCGCCGACCGCATCACCTCGCACTTCGGCCTGGACACCCTCGACGTCCTCGAAGAGGCCCCCGCGCGGCTGATCGAGGTCTCGGGGCTCGGCCCCAAGCGGACCAAGAAGATCATGGACGCCTGGGAAGAACAGAAGGCGATCAAGGAGGTCATGGTCTTCCTCCAGGGAGTCGGCGTCTCCACCTCCATCGCCGTGCGGATCTACAAGAAGTACGGGGACGCCTCCATCTCCGTCGTGCGGAACCAGCCGTACCGGCTCGCCGCCGACGTCTGGGGCATCGGCTTCCTCACCGCCGACCGCATCGCCCAGGCCGTCGGCATCCCGCACGACAGCCCGGACCGGGTGAAGGCCGGCCTGCAGTACGCCCTGTCGCAGTCCACCGACCAGGGCCACTGCTTCCTCCCCGAGGAGCGGCTGATCGCCGACGCCGTCAAGCTCCTCCAGGTCGACACGGGGCTCGTCATCGAGTGCCTGGCCGAGCTCGCCGAGGACCCCGAAGGGGTCGTACGGGAGCCGGTGCCCGGCCCCGAGGGGGCGCCGGTCACCGCCGTCTACCTGGTCCCCTTCCACCGCGCCGAGCTGTCGCTCGCCGGGCAGCTCGGCCGGCTGCTGCGGACCGAGGAGGACCGCATGCCCGCCTTCCGGGACGTGGCCTGGGACAAGGCGCTGGCCTGGCTCGCCGACCGCACCGGGGCGACGCTCGCGCCCGAGCAGGAGGACGCGGTCCGGCTCGCTCTGACCCGCAAGGTCGCGGTCCTCACCGGCGGTCCCGGCTGCGGCAAGTCCTTCACGGTCCGCTCGATCGTGGAGCTGGCCCGCGCGAAGCGGGCCAAGGTCGTCCTCGCCGCCCCCACCGGGCGGGCAGCCAAGCGGCTGGCCGAGCTGACCGGCGCCGAGGCCTCCACCGTCCACCGACTCCTGGAGCTCAAGCCGGGCGGGGACGCGGCCTACGACCGGGACCGGCCGCTCGATGCCGACCTGATCGTCGTCGACGAGGCCTCCATGCTCGACCTGCTCCTGGCGAACAAGCTGGTCAAGGCCGTGGCGCCCGGTGCCCACCTGCTGCTCGTGGGCGACGTGGACCAGCTCCCCTCCGTCGGCGCCGGCGAGGTCCTCGGCGATCTGCTGACCCCCGGCAGCCCCGTACCCGCCGTGCGGCTGACCCGGATCTTCCGGCAGGCCCAGCAGTCCGGGGTCGTCACCAACGCGCACCGGATCAACGCCGGCACGCCGCCCCTCACCCAGGGCCTGCCGGACTTCTTCCTCTTCGTCGAGGAGGAGACGGAGGACGCCGCACGGGTCGCGGTGGAGGTCGCGTCCCGCCGTATTCCGGCCAAGTTCGGCCTCGACCCGCGCCGGGACGTCCAGGTCCTGGCCCCCATGCACCGGGGCCCGGCGGGCGCGGGCTCGCTCAACGGACTGCTCCAGCAGGCGATCACCCCGGCCCGGCCCGACCTGCCGGAGAAGCGGTTCGGCGGCCGGGTCTTCCGTGTCGGCGACAAGGTCACCCAGATCAGGAACAATTACGACAAAGGGGAGAACGGCGTCTTCAACGGCACGGTGGGCGTCGTCACGGCCCTGGACGCCGTCGAGCAGCGGCTGACCGTGCGCACGGACGAGGACGAGGAGGTGACGTACGACTTCGACGAGCTGGACGAGCTCGCCCACGCCTACGCGGTCACCATCCACCGCTCGCAGGGCAGCGAGTATCCGGCGGTGGTGATCCCCGTCACCATGAGTGCCTGGATGATGCTCCAGCGGAACCTGCTGTACACGGCCGTGACCCGCGCCAAGAAGCTCGTGGTCCTGGTCGGCTCCCGCCGGGCGATCGCCCAGGCCGTCCGTACGGTCTCCGCGGGCCGCCGTTTCACCGGCCTGGCCCATCGGCTCAGGGGTGGCATGCTCGTGTGAAAGATCACGGAGGCCTACCAGAACCGGGGCGAAGGGGGCAAGATGTGAAGGTTGGCGGCACTGAGTGCCGCCGATTGGCCCAATGGTCGACCCCGAGTGCACTCTCCTGAGCCAAATGGGGGATGGTAGAGACAGTCAGGGCACCTCGAAGAAGAGGCACTACGTCGGTGAGGGATGACGTGAGCGACAACTCTGTAGTACTGCGGTACGCGGACGGTGAATACACCTACCCGGTGGTCGAGAGCACCGTCGGCGACAAGGGCTTCGACATCGGGAAACTCCGAGCCCAGACCGGTCTGGTCACCCTGGACAGCGGATACGGCAACACCGCCGCCTATAAATCCGCCATCACCTACCTCGATGGTGAGCAGGGGATTCTGCGGTACCGCGGCTACCCCATCGAGCAGCTGGCCGAGCGCTCCACCTTCCTTGAGGTGGCGTACCTGCTGATCAACGGCGAGCTGCCCAAGGTCGACGAGCTGTCGACCTTCAAGAACGAGATCACGCAGCACACGCTGGTCCATGAGGACGTCAAGAACTTCTTCCGCGGTTTCCCGCGGGACGCCCACCCGATGGCGATGCTGTCGTCGGTGGTCTCCGCGCTGTCCACCTTCTACCAGGACAGCCACAACCCGTTCGACGAGAAGCAGCGCCACCTTTCGACGATCCGGCTGCTCGCGAAGCTTCCGACGATCGCGGCGTACGCGTACAAGAAGTCGATCGGCCACCCCTTCGTCTACCCGCGCAACGACCTCGGGTACGTCGAGAACTTCCTGCGCATGACCTTCTCGGTCCCGGCGCAGGAGTACGACCTGGACCCGGTCGTCGTCGCCGCGCTCGAGAAGCTGCTGATCCTGCACGCGGACCACGAGCAGAACTGTTCGACGTCCACCGTGCGTCTGGTCGGCTCGTCGCAGGCGAACATGTTCGCCTCGATCTCCGCCGGCATCTCGGCGCTGTGGGGCCCGCTGCACGGCGGCGCCAACCAGTCGGTCCTGGAGATGCTGGAAGGCATCCAGGCCAACGGCGGCGATGTCGACTCCTTCATCCGCAAGGTGAAGAACAAGGAGGACGGCGTCCGCCTGATGGGCTTCGGCCACCGGGTGTACAAGTCCTTCGACCCGCGCGCCAAGATCATCAAGGCGGCGGCGCACGACGTCCTCTCCGCGCTCGGCAAGGACGACGCGCTGCTGGACATCGCGCTCAAGCTGGAGGAGCACGCGCTCTCCGATGAGTACTTCGTCTCGCGCAACCTCTACCCGAACGTGGACTTCTACACGGGCCTGATCTACCGCGCCATGGGCTTCCCGACCGAGATGTTCACCGTGCTCTTCGCGCTCGGCCGCCTTCCCGGCTGGATCGCCCAGTGGCACGAGATGATCAAGGAGCCGGGTTCCCGCATCGGCCGCCCGCGCCAGATCTACACGGGTGAGGTCCTCCGCGACTTCGTCCCGGTCGAGGCCCGCTAGTCACTGCGGCCATCTGACCCGGCTGAACAAAGTCTTCAAAGAGAAGCGCCCCGCCGCCGATCCCCCCACGGGTCGACGGTCGGGGCGCTTCCCATATCCCCCGGTGCGGATTCCCCCCACGGGATCCGGGCCGGGCGTCTGCCGGCGTCAGCGAGTAGCTGCGCGGTCGGGCGCGGGGCGGTCCGCCGGGGTACGTACGGGAGGGCCGCTCAAAGCTCCCCGGTGCACGTGCCCCGGCCAACGCTTGCCTAGGGACGTCCCCCAAGACATCCCATGAACGTCCCCCAAGACGTTCTCGGCATCGCCCACTTAGACTCACGAACAGCCCAGATGGTTACCCCCCACTATCTGTGATCTAGGTCTCTTTGTGAAGGTCCTGTGCGACGTGTGAACTGACCTGCACTTGCCTGCTCCTCCAGCCGGGGTCGGGTGATCCCGGTTTCAGCGATTTCGGATGGATTCCTGGCTCGGGCAGCCTTCCGCCCCTGCGGACCGGGAGGTCTTGTGCCCTCGACGCCAGCCGGGGCCAGGCCGGCCCGGACGAGCATCACGTGTGCGGAGTTCTTGTCCTGGGGTGGGCCACTCCGCATGTGGTGCGGGTGTGGACGCGCTCGGACAGAGGCAGTGCGTGCTTGGTTCTCGCTCCGCAGGCTGCGCAGTCCATGGTGGTGTGAGCGGGTGTTGTGCTGGTGTGTGGCCTTGGACTTGGCCACACACTCGTTCCAGATCCACCGGCATCGATCCCACTCTCCGAGTAGCGAGGAGAGTGCGGTGGACGACACGCGAAGCCGATAGGTGTAGCGGACTTGTCTACTCTCCCCTGCCGTGCTGGCCAACGACACGACGTCCCCCAACCGCTCTGTTCGCTCGGCTGCCACGAAGGGACCGTACGTGCGGTGTGCGCACACCTGTGCCCGATTGCGGTGCTGTCACCGCAACCAGTGACAGGGGGAACGCGTGCTCGCTTTACCGGTCGTGGTGCGATCACGTGAAGCGCCGCAGTCGCAGGCTGTTGGATACGACGAAGACGGACGAAAAGGCCATCGCGAGGCCCGCGATCATCGGGTTGAGGAGTCCGGCCGCCGCCAGGGGCAGCGCGGCCACGTTGTAGCCGAAGGCCCAGCCGAGGTTGCCCTTGATCGTCGCCAGGGTGCGGCGGGAGAGGCGGATGGCGTCCGCCGCGACGCGCAGGTCACCGCGGACCAGGGTCAGGTCGCCCGCCTCGATGGCCGCGTCCGTGCCCGTGCCCATCGCCAGGCCGAGGTCCGCGGTGGCGAGGGCGGCGGCGTCGTTGACCCCGTCGCCGACCATCGCGACGGTCCCGCCCTCCTGCTGGAGCCGGCGGATCACCCCGGCCTTCTCCTCTGGCAGCACCCCGGCGATCACCTCGTCGATGCCGACCTCCGCCGCGACGGCCTCCGCGACCGCCCGGTGGTCCCCGGTGAGCAGGACGGGCCGCAGCCCCAGGGCGCGCAGTCGCGCGACGGCCTCGGCGCTGGTGTCCTTGACCGTGTCGGCGACGGTCAGGGTGCCGCGGGCGACCCCGTCCAAGGCGACGTGGACGGCGCCGGGCTCCGCTGCTGCGGGCACGTCGACGCCTTCGGCGGTGAGGAGGGCGGCGCGGCCGACGAGGACGAGCCGACCGTCGACGGAGCCGCGGACCCCGAGCCCGGGGACGTTCTCGAAGGTCTTCGGTACGGGGAGCTCGCCGCACCGCTCGGCGGCGCCGGTCGCGACGGCGCGGGCGACCGGGTGCTCGGAGGAGTGTTCCAGGGCGCCCGCGAGCCGCAGCAGCTCGGTCTCGTCGGTGCCCGAGGTGCCGTAGCCGCCCCCGTACACGTGCACGCCGGTCAGTCGCATCCGGCCGGTGGTGACCGTCCCGGTCTTGTCGAGGACGACGGTGTCGACGCGGCGGGTGGACTCCAGGACCTCGGGGCCCTTGATGAGGATGCCGAGCTGGGCGCCGCGCCCGGTGCCGACCATGAGCGCGGTCGGGGTCGCGAGGCCCAGGGCGCAGGGGCAGGCGATGATCAGGACGGCGACGGCGGCGGTGAAGGAGGCGGTCGGGTCGTCGGTCAGCAGGAGCCAGGTGACGAGGGTGCCGAGCGCGATGAGGAGCACCAGCGGGACGAAGACGGCGGAGATCCGGTCGGCGAGCCGCTGGACCTCGGCCTTGCCGTTCTGGGCGTCCTCGACGAGCTTCGCCATCCGGGCGAGCCGGGTGTCGGCGCCGACGGCGGCGGCCCGGACGACCAGTCGGCCCGAGACGTTGACGCAGCCGCCGGTCACCTCGGAGCCCTCGGTGACGTCCAGGGGCATCGACTCGCCGGTGAGCAGGGAGGCGTCGACGGCCGACGCGCCCGCGGTGACGGTGCCGTCGGTGGCGATCTTCTCTCCGGGGCGTACGACGAAGAGGTCGCCGGCCCGCAGTTCCGCGACCGGGATCCGTACCTCCGTGGTCCCGCGCAGGACGGCGACGTCCTTGGCGCCTAGCTCCATGAGGGCCCGCAGTGCCGCGCCCGCCTTCCGCTTGGCGCGGGCCTCCAGGTAGCGGCCGAGGAGGATGAAGGTGACGACCCCGGCGGCGACCTCCAGGTAGATCGCGGAGGAGGCGTCGGCGCGGTCGGCGGTGAGGTCGAAGCCGTGGCGCATGCCGGGCATGCCGGCGTCGCCGAGGAAGAGGGCCCAGAGGGACCAGCCGTAGGCGGCGAGGGTGCCGACCGAGACGAGCGTGTCCATGGTGGCGGCGCCGTGCCGGGCGTTGGTCCAGGCGGTCCGGTGGAAGGGGAGCCCGCCCCAGACGACGACGGGGGAGGCGAGGGTGAGGGAGAGCCACTGCCAGTTGTCGAACTGGAGCGCGGGGACCATGGCGAGCAGGACCACGGGCGCGGCGAGGACGGCGGAGACGGTCAGCCGCTGCCGGAGGGCGGCGAGCTCGGGGTCCTCCGCGGGCTTCTCGCCGAGCGCGGGCTCGGGTTCGGGCTTCGGCGGCAGGGGTTCCTCGGCGGTGTAGCCGGTCTTGACGACGGTGGCGATGAGGTCGTCGACCGCGAGCTCCGGGGGGTGCTCGACCCGTGCCTTCTCGGTGGCGTAGTTGACCGTCGCGGTCACCCCGTCCATCCGGTTGAGCTTCTTCTCGACGCGGGCGGCGCAGGAGGCACAGGTCATGCCACCGATCGTCAGCTCGGTGATCGTGGACGTCATGAGCGGTTCCAAACGAGAGCAGGGCCGTACCGGGTAACGGTACGGCCCTGCGGGGTGTCGACGGCGGTGGGTCGGTCGGACCCCGCCGCGGCGAGGTCGGTCAGACCAGTTCGTAGCCGGCCTCGTCGACGGCGGCGCGCACGGCGGCCTCGTCGAGGGGGGCCGCGGAGACCACGGTGACCTCGCCGGTCTTGGCGACGGCGGTGACCGAGGAGACGCCGGGGAGCTCGGAGATCTCGCCGGCGACCGCGCCTTCGCAGTGGCCGCAGGTCATGCCCTTGACCTGGTAGACGGTGGTGAGTTCGGTCTTCGTCTCTGCGGTCATGGCGCGCTCCTCCGGAGGTACAGGTCCTTACAGAACCAGACTATACCCCTAGGGGGTATAAATTCCACTCGCGGCGCTCCGGGTCGTCCCGGCGCTCTCGAAGGCGGCGAAGCCGAAGCCGACCGAGCCGCCGAGGACGAGCCCGGCCCGGACGCCGCGCAGCCGCGGGTAGCGGCGCACGACGAACATCAGGGCCACCGGCTTCACGGCCTCCTCGATCAGTCCGGCCCCCAGGAACATCCAGAGCGAGGGGTGCAGGAGGTGGTACTCCATGACCGAGGCGCCGAGGACGCCGAGGATGCCGCCGGTGAGGAAGCAGCCGAGGATCACCGGGACGCCGAAGTCCTGGCCGTGCCGCTCGTACGCCCAGAGCGCGAAGACCGCCGGGACGAGCAAGCTGCCGAGCAGGATGAGGGTGGGGAGTCTGACCGGAGCTTATGGTAAATACCCGTTATGTCGCATTCGGGGACCACGCTCATCCTGATCATGGCGATCGCCGTCCTGGCGCCGCTGCTCGCCTACGGGGTGGGGCGCAGACTCCCCGTACCCCTCGTCATCTTCGAGATCCTGCTGGGCATCCTCATCGGCCCCGACGTGCTGGGCTGGGCTCACTCCGACGAGCTGATCGACGGTCTCTCCGAGCTCGGCCTCACCATGCTGATCTTCCTGGCGGGGTACGAGATCGAGTTCGGCAAGGTCCGCGGCGACACCCTCAAGCGGGCCGTCTGGGCCTGGGTAGCCGCCCTCGTCATCGGGCTCGGCACCGGGATCCTGCTGGGCGGCGGCTACGCCAAGGGCGTCTTCATCGGGGTCGCGCTGACCAGTACGGCGCTCGGCACCGTCCTGCCCGTCCTGCGGGACGCGGGCGAGCTCCACGGCCGGTTCGGCTCGGTCGTCATGGCCTTCGGCGCGGTCGGCGAGTTCGGCCCGATCATCGCGATGGCGCTGCTGCTCAGCGGGCGCGCCGCGGCCGAGTCGACCGTGCTCCTCGCGGTCTTCGCCGCGCTCACGGGCGGCGCCGTCTTCTGGGCGCTGCGCCCCCGCCCGCCGTGGTTCTCGCGGATCATCGCCAAGACCCTGCACAGCAGCGGCCAGTTCGCCGTCCGGTTCGTCTTCCTGCTGCTCGCCCTGATGCTGGGGGCCTCGACGGCGCTCGGGCTCGACGTGCTGCTCGGCGCCTTCGCGGCCGGGCTCATCACCCGGCTCGTGCTGACGGGGGCCGCGCCCCAGGCGGGGCCGGAGATCCTGGAGAAGATCGAGGCGGTCGGCTTCGGCTTCCTCGTCCCGGTCTTCTTCGTGGTCACCGGGATCGAGTTCGACCTGGACTCGCTCCTCTCCGGCGGCCGGACCCTGATCCTGCTGCCGGTCTTCCTGCTGCTCTTCCTCGTCGTGCGCGGCGGGCCGATCTGGTTCCTCGCCCCGCGCGACCTCGACCGCAGGGACCGGCGCGGGCTCGTCCTCTACGGCTCCACCGCGCTGCCGCTCGTCGTCGCGATCACGACCATCGGCGTGGAGGACCACGAGCTGACGGCGGGTGACGCGGCGGCGCTCGTCGGGGCCGGCATGGTCTCCGTTCTCGTCTTCCCGCTGCTCGCGCTGAAGCTGCGGGCGCGGGCGGGGGAGAAGACGCTGCCCTCCGAGGCGGCCAGCGGCTCGGAGGCGTGGTGAGCCCTTAGGTCGTGTCCGGAAACACGCCCTAAGAGGTCGTTTTCACTCGTAATGCCTGCTTATCAGCCAGTTCTTGAGGCGTCGGACGGTGGTGCGGGTGCGGCCGTGGAAAGCGTCGGTATCTGCGGGGCTTGTGGGGTTGCGGGTGAGGTGGAAGACGACGTAACCCTGTTTCATCCCAGGGTGCCCAGCGCCTTCGTAGTCATGTGCTTCCACTGCCGCTGCCGTGCGCCTGGGCGCATTCGGCTCGTGGCGGTACGCCGGAAGCATGCCGAAGCGACGTCCGTATCCGAGTGACCTGTCCGATGCCCGCTGGGAGTTGATCGAGCCGGTCCTGTCCGCTTGGCGGCTCGAGCGCCGACGCACAGCTCTGCACTTCGGCCGGCCGCCCGAACATGACCTGCGCGACATCATGGACGCGATCTTGTACGTCGACCGGACCGGGGTCCAGTGGTGCTACCTTCCGCACGACTTCCCGCACTGGAACACGGTCTACGGCTACTTCGCCAAATGGGCCGACGAGGGCGTGTTCGCCCAGCTCAACGGCCTGCTCAGGCAACTGCTACGAGAAAGGGAAGACCGGGACGCAGAGCCCATGGCCTGTGTGATCGACGCCCAGAGCGTGAAAACCTCCACCAGCGTTCCCGCCGCCGGCCAGGGTATCGACGCCGGCAAGAAGATCGTCGGCAGGAAGCGGAGCATCGTCACCGACACGCTCGGACTCCTCCTCGCCGTTGTGGTGACCGCGGCAAGCGTGCAGGACTCCGTGGCCGGCACCGCGCTGCTCGACCAGGTCGCCGCCGAACACCCGGGCATCCGCAAGGTATGGGTCGACGGCGGCTACCGCCAGCACCTCGTCGAGCACGCCGCGACCCTCGGCATCGACATGGAGATCACCGCCCGCAAGCCCGGGACCAGGGGATTCACCCCCATCCCCAAGCGCTGGGCGGTCGAGCGGACCTACGGCTGGCTCATGCTGAACCGTCGCCTGGCCCGCGACTACGAAACCCTGCCCGCCCGCTCCGAAGCCCTGATCCACCTCGCCATGACCAGCCTCATGGCCCGCTGCCTCACCAGCGAGAACACCATCTCCTGGCGCGACCCGAAGAAGACCACAGAACATCGCATCTCGGGATGAGACATCGGACGAAAACGACCTCTAAGGGCTCACCGCCGTCCGCTGGGCAGGACAGGCCCTACCGGACGGCGGTCTCGCCGATGACCGGGGCGAGGTAGCGCACGAGGACCCGCTTCAGTTCCGCGACGGTGGCGTCCCGCTCGGGTCCCTCGGGGGCGGCGAGGATCAGGGCGAGGCCGCCCTTGAAGACCGCGAAGGTCATGTCGGCGACGCGGGCGCACTCCTCGGGCGGGCTGTCCGGGAGGTAGTGGGAGATCAGCAGGCGGACCCGGTCGATCAGGGAGGCGTGGAGGGCGTCGTGCTCCTCCGCTATGCGGCCCGGCACCTCCGAGCCGTGCATCAGGGCGAGGAAGACCGGGTTGGCGCAGTTGAACTCGATCAGCGGGTCGACGACCGCGTCGAGCAGCTCGGGCAGCGGCAGCGCCAGGTTCTCCGGGGTGAAGGCCTGGCCGTGGGCCTCGCGCATCTCGTGCATGAGCCGGCCGCCGAGCTCCAGGGCGATGGCTTCCTTGTTCGGGAAGTACTGGTAGAGCGTGCCGGGCGAGACGTGCGCCTCGCGGGCGATCGCGTTGGTGCTGGCCGCCGTGTAGCCGTTGGCGCAGAAGACGTTCGCGGCGGCCTGGAGCAGCTGCGCGATGCGGCGCTCGCCGCGTGCCTGGCGGCGGCGTGGCTGCGGTTCCTCGGACATGGCTGTCCCCAGCTTTCCTCAACACGTTTGACAAATGCGAGCGCTCGCTCGCATTCTAAGAAAACGCGAGCGATCACTCGTGTTTGTCATTCTATGGCAATGGGCGACCCATGTGACCTGCCCGGGAAGCGCGCACATGGGTCAGGTGAAGGGGACACCGCGTCATGGCCGAAGTCAAGAATTCACCGTCCGGTGGGCGTGCGGGCGGCGGGTGGACGCGGTTCGTCACCGCCCGGCCGCGCCTCACGCTCCTCGTGGCGCTCGTGCTCACCGCCCTCGCCGTCCTGGCGGGCGGCGGCGTCGCCGACCGGATGGGCAGCGGCGGCTGGGAGGACCCGGCCGCCGAGTCCACGTACGCGACGGAGAAGCTGGCCCGGGAGTTCCCGGGCTCGCAGCCCAATGTGCTCCTCCTCCTCGACACGGGAGAGGCCAGGGTCGACGACCCGGCCGTCGCCGCCGAGGCCCGGAAGCTCGCCGAGCGGCTCGACGCCGAGCCGGGCGTCGACGGCGTCGGCTCCTACTGGTCCACCGGCTCGCCCGCCCTCCGCTCCGAGGACGGCCGCCAGGCGGTGATCGCCGCCCGTATCGACGGCGAGGAGAAGGACGCCGCCGCCGTCCTGGAACGGATCGCCCCCGAGTACCGGGGCGCGCACGGCCCCGTCGAGGTCACCCTCGGCGGCGGCCTCGCCGTCCGCCACGAGATGCAGGTGATCATCCAGGAGGACCTGCTCCGGGCCGAGCTCATCGCCCTGCCCCTTACCCTCGTCCTCCTCGTCATGGTCTTCGGCAGCGCCGTCGCCGCCCTGCTGCCGCTCGGCGTCGGCATCGTCGCCATCCTCGGCACCAACGCCGTCCTTCGCGGCATCACCGAGTTCACCGACGTCTCGGTCTTCGCGCAGAACCTCACGACCGCGCTCGGGCTCGGACTCGCCATCGACTACGCCCTGTTCGTCGTCCGCCGCTACCGCGAGGAGCTCGCCGCCGGCGCCGACACGTACACCGCCGTCCGCACCACCCTGCGCACGGCGGGCCGGACCGTGCTGTTCTCCGCGCTGACCGTCGCCGTCTCGCTCTCCGCGATGCTCGTCTTCCCGCAGTACTTCCTGCGCTCCTTCGCCTACGCCGGCATCGCCGTCGTCGTCCTCGCCGCGACCGCCGCGCTCACCCTGCTCCCGGCGGCCCTCGTCCTGCTCGGCGACCGCGTCAACGCCCTGGACCTGCGGCGCCTCCTCCGGCGCGGCCGCCCGCCCCGTCAGGAAGCCGACGGATCGGGCTGGGCCCGGGCCGCCGACCTCGTCATGCGCCGCGCGCCGGTCTTCGCCGTCGCCACCGCCGCCGGCCTCGTCCTCCTCGGACTGCCCTTCCTCGGCGTCAAGTTCGGCACCGCCGACGACCGCCAGCTCCCCGTCACCGCCACCTCCCGGGTCGTCCAGGACCAGCTCCGCGAGGGCTTCCCCGGCAACCCCGGCGGCGGACTCACCGTCCTCGTCGAAGGCGAGGCCACTCCCGCCCAGTACGCGGACTACCGCGAGCGGATCGCCGCCCTCGACGGCGTCGACCGGGCCGACGGCCCCGTCACCGCGGCCGGCGGCGCCGGCCACGCCTACTTCACCGTCGTACCCGAGGGCGAGACCGTCGGCCCCGGGGCCCAGCGGGTCGTGAGCGAACTCCGGGCCGCGCCCGCGCCCTTCGAGACCACCGTCACCGGACAGGCCGCCGTCCTCGTCGACTCCAAGGACGCCCTCGCCGAGCGGCTGCCCTGGGCGGCGGTGATCGTCGTCCTCGCCACCCTGCTCCTCGTCTTCCTGCTCACCGGCAGCGTGATCATCCCCGTCCAGGCCGTCGTCCTCAACGCCCTCAGTCTCACGGCGATGTTCGGCGCGGTCGTCTGGGTCTTCCAGGAGGGCCACCTCGCCGGACTCCTCGGCTTCACCCCCACCGGGGACATCGAGACCACCCTGCCCGTCCTCATGTTCTGCGTGGCCTTCGGACTCTCCATGGACTACGGCGTCTTCCTGCTCTCCCGCGTCAAGGAGGAGTACGACGCCACCGGCGACCACGAGCACTCCGTCCGCTTCGGCCTGAGCAGAACAGGCGGCCTGATCACCGCCGCCGCAGTGATCCTCGCCGTCGTCATGATCGCGATCGGCACCTCGCGGGTCACCAACACCAAGATGCTCGGCCTCGGCGTCGCCCTCGCCGTCCTCATGGACGCGATGGTGGTCCGCAGTCTGCTCGTCCCCTCCGTGATGAAGCTGACCGGCCGCCTCACCTGGTGGGCCCCGGCGTCACTGCGCCGCTTCCACGACCGATTCGGCATCAGCGAGTCGGACGGCCCCGCGCAGCAGCCGGATCCGGTCGCCACGGAGACGGCCGAGGAGCGGCGCGAGAGCGCGCCCGCCCCTCGCTGAGCCGCCCAGCCGCCCAGCCGCTGAGTCGCGGACAGCAGGACGCCGGGCCCCGGAAACGGTCCGGGGCCCGGCGTCCTCGCCTTCCAGGGGGACAGGGGCTAGTCGCGGCGCGCCCGGTTGCCGGGGCGGCTGGCGACCCAGGCGCGGATCGTGTCCGCGTACCAGTAGGGCTTGCCCGACTCGACCTTGTCGGGTGCCGGCAGGAGGCCGTGCTTGCGGTAGGAGCGAACCGTGTCCGGCTGGACGCGGATGTGCGCGGCGATGTCCTTGTACGACCAGAGCCTTCTGTCCGTCATGCCTGGTACCTCCCTGCGCACCGCGCAGCGGCGGCAGGGGGTGCCGTTCGGGGGCGCTGCGGGCGCGCGTTGGTGATCACTGAGCCTGTGCCCGTTGAACGACCCCTGCCGACAGGAGGAGAGCGGCTGTCGAGCGCCTGTGACGGAAGACCCGCGTAATGGAGATACGTGTGACGAGGAAGGGACCTGTGTGACGGAAGCGATGCACGCGGCCGACGGTGTGTCTGCGTGCGTCACCCCTGGTCACACAGGTATGCGCCCGCTATGCGCCGGTCACACGCCGCAGGAGCGCAGGAAGCGCCGGGTGCGCAGCGCGATCGGGTACGGAGTGTCCGGCGCGCACGGGTACATGTCCTGCTCGACGATCGCGAAGAGGTCCACGTCCAGCGCCTGCGCGGCGGCGAGCACCGGCTCCAGGGCGGGCACCCCGGATGGCGGTTCGCACATCACGCCCTGAGCCACTGCCGGGCCGAACGGCACCTCCTCGGCCACCACCCTGGCCAGGACCTCCGGATCGACCTGCTTGAGGTGGAGGTAGCCGATCCGCTCCCCGTAGCTCTCGATCAGCTTGACGCTGTCCCCGCCGGCGTACGCGTAGTGCCCGGTGTCCAGACAGAGCGAGACGGCCTCCGGGTCGGTGGCGTCGAGGAAGCGCGTCACGCTCTCCTCGCCGTCGAGGTGGGTGTCGGCGTGCGGATGGACGACGAGCCGAAGCCCGTACCGCTCCCGCACCTCCCGCCCCAGACGTTCCGTCAGACGGGTCAGATCCCGCCACTGTTCCGCGGTGAGCGTGCGCTCCTCCAGGACCTCGCCCGTCCGGTCGTCCCGCCAGAACGACGGGATGACGACGAGATGGCCGGCGCCCACGGCCTGCGCGAGGGCGGCGTTCTCGGCGACGTGCGCCCAGGTGCGGTCCCAGACGGCCGGGCCGTGGTGCAGCCCGGTGAAGACCGTCCCCGCCGAGACCCGCAGGCCGCGCCGCGCGGTCTCCTCCGCGAGGACGGCGGGATCGGTGGGCAGATAGCCGTACGGCCCGAGCTCGATCCACTCGTAACCAGCGCCGGAGACCTCGTCGAGGAAGCGCTGCCACGGCACCTGCCGGGGATCGTCGGGGAACCACACCCCCCAGGAGTCCGGGGCGGAGCCGACCCGGATACGCGACGGACGCGACGGCGACGGCGACGACGACAGGGACGGCGACGGCGACAGGGACGGCGACGGGGACGGGGACGGCGACAACGACGGCTTCGGCGGCTTCGTCATGTCCGCCACCTTGTCCGGGGCGCGAGAGCACCGTCAAGCGGGCGGGCGGACACGTGGACAGGGCATCCGAATGTCCGGACATGTCGTTGACACGCCTCCGGGCGGCCGACTAGACCTGAAGGGCGGGGACGCGGGCGAAAGAGGGGCGCGTGGAGACGGAACCGTACGAGCTGATCACCATGGGGCGCCTCGGCGTGGACCTGTACCCGCTCCAGAGCGGCGTCGGGCTCGACCGCGTCGAGACCTTCCGCCGGTTCCTCGGCGGCTCCCCGGCCAACGTGGCGGTCGCCGCCGCCCGGCTCGGCCGCCGTACCGCCCTCGTCTCCCGCACCGGCGCCGACCCCTTCGGCGCCGCGCTCCACCGCGACCTCCAGGGCTTCGGCGTGGACGACCGCTGGGTGACCGAGGTCGCGGCCCACCCCACCCCCGTCACCTTCTGCGAGCTCTTCCCTCCCGACGACTTCCCGCTCCACTTCTACCGCCGCCCCAAGGCCCCCGACCTGGAGATCCACCCGCACGAGCTCGACCTCGACGCGATCCGCGCCGCCCGGGTCTTCTGGGCGACCGGCACCGGCCTCTGCGCCGAACCGAGCCGCGCCGCGACCCTGGAGGCGCTGCGCGCCCGGGCCGGCCGGGAGGTGACGGTCCTGGACCTGGACTGGCGGCCCGTGTTCTGGACGGACCCCGCCGAGGCCCGTCCGTACTACGCCGAGGCGCTGCGCCACGCGACCGTGGCCGTCGGCAACCTCGACGAGTGCGAGGTCGCGACCGGGGAGCGCGAGCCGCACGCCGCCGCCCGCGCCCTGCTCGCCACCGGCGCGGTCCGGCTCGCCGTCGTGAAACAGGGACCCAAGGGCGTCCTCGCGCTCGCCGCCGACGGCACGGCGGCCGAGGTCCCGCCGCTGCCGGTGGAGGTCGTCAACGGGCTCGGCGCCGGCGACGCGTTCGGCGGTGCGCTCGTCCACGGCCTCCTCGCCGGCTGGGACCTCGAACGGATCCTGCGCCACGCCAACGCCGCCGGCGCGATCGTCGCGGGCCGCCTCGCCTGCTCCTCCGCCATGCCGCGCGCGGAGGAGATCGCCGAAGCGCTCGCGGCGGGCACGGGAACGATCCCGGAGAGGGGGTAGGGATCCGCCATGAACACCGGCCCCCCGCGCACCGAGCGCCTCCATCTGCCCTCCGGATCCGCCGCCCACGGCCCCTACGCGCTCCGCGTCGACCCCGGCACGGCCGGCTGGGAGCACTCCGCCCTCCGGGTCCTCACCCTCGCGCCGGGGGAGACCCACACCTTCGAGAGCGGGGATTCCGAATGGGTCGTGCTTCCCCTGGCCGGTGCCTGTAGCGTGCGCCTCGACGGCGAAGTCATCGAACTCCTGGGCCGCGGCAGCGTGTTCGCGGGAGTGACCGACTTCGCCTACGTACCGCGCGACGCCCACGCCCAGATCGCCTCCGGCGCGGGGGGCCGCTTCGCTTTGGCAGGAGCGAAGTGCGAGCGACGACTCCCCGCCCGCTACGGTCCCGCGCCGGAGGTTCCCGTCGAGACGAGGGGCAGCGGCAACCGCACCCGCCAGGTGCGGAACTTCGCCGCGGCCGGCGCCTTTCCCTGTGACCGGCTGATCGCCGTCGAGGTCGTCACCCCCGGCGGCAACTGGTCCTCCTATCCGCCGCACAAGCACGACGAGCACCGCCCGGGCGCCGAGTCCGTCCTGGAGGAGATCTACTACTACGAGATCGCCGGCCCGAACGGCCTCGCCTACCAGCGGATCTCGCCCTCCCGGCCCGGCGGCGCCGAGCTCCTCGCCGAGGTCGGGGACGGCGACGCCGTCCTCGTGCCGGACGGCTGGCACGGGCCGTCGATCGCCCAGCCGGGTCACGACCTCTACTACCTCAACGTCATGGCGGGCCCCGGAACCGAGCGGGAGTGGAAGATCTCCTTCCATCCGGACCACGCGGAGGGATACGTATGAGCATCCGGCTGACCGTCGCCCAGGCGCTCGTCCGCTTCCTCGCCGCCCAGTACACGGAGCGCGACGGGGACCGGCAGCGGCTGGTCGCCGCCACCTGGGGGATCTTCGGGCACGGGAACGTCGCCGGGATCGGCCAGGCACTGGTGGAGGAGGAGGCGATGCCCTTCCACCAGGGCCGCAACGAACAGGCCATGGTCCACGCCGCCGTCGGCTACGCCCGCCAGTCGAACCGGCTCTCCGCGCACGCCGTCACCACCTCCATCGGCCCCGGCGCCACCAACCTCGTCACCGGCGCCGCCCTCGCCACCATCAACCACGTCCCCGTCCTGCTCCTCCCCGGCGACACCTTCGCCGGCCGCCCCGCCGACCCCGTCCTCCAGCAGCTCCAACTTCCGTACGCCGGTGATGTGTCGGTCAACGACTGCCTGCGGCCCGTCTCCCGCTACTTCGACCGGATCGGGCGCCCCGAGGCTTTGATCCCGGCCGCGCTCGCCGCCATGAGGGTCCTCTCCGACCCCGTCGAGACCGGCGCCGTCACCCTCGCGCTGCCCCAGGACGTCCAGGCGGAGGCGTACGACTGGCCGGCGGAGTTCTTCGCCGAGCGGGTCTGGCGGGTCCGCCGCCCCTCCCCGGACGAGGACGAACTGGACGCGGCGGTCACGGCGATCGGCCGGGCCACTCGTCCGCTGATCGTCGCCGGCGGCGGCGTCCGGTACAGCGGGGCCGAGGAGACGCTCCACGACTTCGCCGCGCTGACCGGCATCCCGGTCGCCTTCACCCAGGCCGGCAAGGGGACGCTGCCGCACAGCCACCCCCAGAACGTCGGTGGCATCGGCCACACCGGCACCGCCGTCGCCGACCACCTGGCCCGCACCGCCGACATCGTCATCGGCGTCGGCACCCGCTGGACCGACTTCACCACCGCCTCAGGAACGCTCTTCGGCCACCCCTCCGTACGGTTCGTCAACCTCAACATCGCCGCCTTCGACTCCCACAAGCTGGCCGCGCTCCCGCTCGTGGCGGACGCCCGCGAGGGCCTGGAACAGCTCCACAGCCTCCTGGAGCCGCACCACGTCGCCGCGCACTACGTGCACGAGTACGCCGAGGAGGGGCTCCGCTGGCAGCGGCGCGTCGACGCCGCCTACGCCGTCCCCGACGAGGACGCCCGGCCCACCCAGGCCCAGGTCCTCGGCGTACTCGACACTCTGGTCGACGGCAGCGACATCCTGATCAACGCCGCCGGCTCGCTGCCCGGCGACCTCCACAAGCTCTGGCGGACCCGCTCCACCGACCAGTACCACGTCGAATACGGCTACTCCTGCATGGGCTACGAGATCCCCGCGGCCCTCGGCGTCCTGCTCGCAGCGCCCGGCCGGCCCGTCTGGGCGCTCGTCGGCGACGGTACGTACCTGATGAACCCCACCGAAATCGTCACCGCCGTGCAGGAACGGCTCCCCCTGCGGCTGATCATCCTGCAGAACCATGGCTACGCCTCCATCGGCGGCCTCTCGGAGGCGGTCGGCGCCGAGAGGTACGGCACCGACTACCGCCACCGGGACGCGGACGGCGGATTCACCGGCGCGCCGCTCCCCGTCGACCTCGGGGCCAACGCCGCCTCCCTCGGGATGTCCGTGCTGCGCCCACGTACCGTGCGTGACCTGCGAGAAGCCCTCGCGGAGGCGCGGGCCGCGACGGTTCCCACATGTGTCTACGTCGAGACCGAAACGGCAGACACAGTGTCGGGCCCGCCCCCGGCCCAGGCATGGTGGGATGTGCCCGTGGCCGAGACGTCGACCCGCCCGTCGGCGGTCAAGGCCCGCGAGGAGTACGACCGGCACGTCACCGCCCGACGCCGCCATCTCTGAAGGAGTATCTCGTCATGACGAACACCGTCAAGACTGTCAACCACTGGATCGGTGGCAAGGCCGTCGAGGGCACGTCGGGCAACTGGGGCCCGGTCACCGACCCGGCCACCGGCGCCGTGACCACCCGTGTCGCGCTCGCCTCCGTCGAGGAGGTGGACGCCGCCGTCGCCGCCGCCAAGGACGCGTACCGGACCTGGGGCACCTCGTCCCTCGCGCAGCGCACCACGATCCTCTTCAAGTTCCGCGCGCTGCTCGACGCCAACCGCGACGCCATCGCCGAGCTGATCACCGCCGAGCACGGCAAGGTCCACTCCGACGCGCTCGGCGAGGTCGCCCGCGGCCTGGAGATCGTCGACCTGGCCTGCGGCATCACCGTCCAGCTCAAGGGCGAGCTCTCCACCCAGGTCTCGAACCGCGTGGACGTCGCCTCGATCCGCCAGCCCGTCGGCGTCGTCGCGGGCATCACGCCCTTCAACTTCCCGGCCATGGTGCCGATGTGGATGTTCCCGATCGCCATCGCGACCGGCAACACCTTCATCCTCAAGCCGAGCGAGAAGGACCCGTCGCCGGCTCTGAAGATCGCCGAGCTGCTCGCCGAGGCGGGCCTCCCGGACGGTGTCTTCAACGTCCTGAACGGCGACAAGGTCTCCGTGGACCGCCTCCTGGAGCACCCGGACGTCTCCGCGATCTCCTTCGTGGGCTCGACCCCGATCGCCCGCCACATCCACACCACCGCCTCCGCCAACGGCAAGCGCGTCCAGGCGCTCGGCGGCGCGAAGAACCACATGCTGGTCCTCCCGGACGCCGACCTCGACGCGGCCGCCGACGCGGCCGTCTCGGCGGCGTACGGCTCCGCCGGCGAGCGCTGCATGGCGATCTCGGCGGTCGTCGCCGTCGGTTCCATCGGCGACCAGCTCGTCGACAAGATCCGCGAGCGCGCCGAGAAGATCAAGATCGGCCCCGGCAACGACCCGACCTCCGAGATGGGTCCGCTCATCACGGCCGTCCACCGCGACAAGGTCGCCTCGTACGTGACCGGCGCGGCCGCCGAGGGCTGCGAGGTCGTCCTCGACGGCACCGGCTACACCGTCGAGGGCCACGAGAACGGCCACTGGATCGGCCTGTCCCTCCTGGACCACGTGCCGACCACAGCCGCGGCCTACCAGGACGAGATCTTCGGCCCGGTCCTCTGCGTGCTGCGCGCCGAGACGTACGAGGAGGGCCTCGCCCTCATCAACGGCTCGCGCTTCGGCAACGGCACCGCGATCTTCACCCGTGACGGCGGCGCGGCCCGCCGCTTCCAGATGGAGGTCGAGGCCGGCATGGTCGGCGTCAACGTGCCGATCCCGGTGCCGGTGGGCTACCACTCCTTCGGTGGCTGGAAGGACTCGCTCTTCGGCGACCACCACATCTACGGCAACGACGGCGTGCACTTCTACACGCGCGGCAAGGTCGTCACCACCCGCTGGCCGGACCCGTCCGACGCCCCGGCGGGCGTCGACCTGGGCTTCCCCCGCAACCACTGACCTTCCGGTCGTGGCGAACGGCCCCCGGAGCGCGTACGACACCGCGCCCCGGGGGCCTTCCTCGTAAGCCCCCCAGGGCGTGTCCGCGCGTACCGCGCCTGGTGTACGGCGAGGCCTCCCGTACGACTCCAGGAGGTCGGGCGGCTCCCCCTGTGGGCCGCAGTGCCGCACGAGTCCGCCCGCATAGGCTCGACGTATGCGACTCCGACTTCCCCGGTGGGCCGCGGTCACCACCGTCCTCGCCGTTCTCGCGGGTGCCGGCACCTGGACCGCCGCCGCCTCGGACGAACCGCCGCCCGTGCACCGCGCGGATCAGGCGCTCGACATCGACGGTGTACGGCTCGACACCTCGTACTTCACGAGCGGCGGAGGGGAACGGCGCCCCGCCGTCCTCCTCGGCCACGGCTTCGGCGGCTCCAAGAACGACGTCCGCGACCAGGCCGAACAGCTCGCCCGCGACGGCTACGCCGTCCTCACCTGGTCCGCCCGCGGCTTCGGCACCTCCACCGGGGAGATCGGCCTCAACGACCCCGACCACGAGGTCGCGGACGTCCGGAAGCTGATCGACTGGCTCGCGGCCCGCCCCGAGGTCCTCCTCGACAAGCCCGGCGACCCGCGCGTCGGCGTCACCGGCGCCTCCTACGGCGGCGCGATCTCCCTGCTCGCCGCGGGACACGACCCGCGCGTCGACGCCGTCGCCCCCCAGATCACCTACTGGAACCTCGCCGACGCCCTCTTCCCGAACGACGTCTTCAAGAAGCTCTGGGCCGGGATCTTCTTCTCGGCCGGAGACCAGCGGGGCGCCGGGGCCGCCGACGGCTGCGGCCGCTTCACCGCCGAACTGTGCACCCTCTACCAGCGCGTCGCCGTCAGTGGAAAGCCCGACGCCGCCGCCCGCGCCCTCCTCGAAGCCCGCAGCCCCTCCGCCGTCGGTGCCAGGATCAAGGTGCCCGCGCTGCTCGTCCAGGGCCAGTCCGACTCCCTCTTCACCCTCGCCCAGTCCGACGCCATGGCCCGCACGCTCACCGCCAACGGCGCCCCCGTCGCCGTCGACTGGATCGCCGGCGGCCACGACGGCGGCGACCGCGAGACCGACCGCGTCGAGCGGCGGATCAGCACCTGGTTCGACCGCTGGCTGAAGCGCGACACCTCCGTCGACACCGGCCCCGCCTTCCGCGTCAGCCGCACCGGCGGCGTCGACTCCACCGACGGACAGGCCACCCTGCGCGCCGCGACCGCCGACCGCTACCCGGGCCTCACCGCCGCCACCGAGACCTTCCCCCTCGCCGGACCGCCGCAGACCTTCGCCAACCCGGCCGGCGCGGCCCCGCCCGCCATCTCCGCCGTCCCCGGCATCGGCGGCGGACTCTCCGGCCTCTCCTCCCTCGGCGTCGGCCTCTCCCTCGACTTCCCCGGCCAGTACGCCCGCTTCGACGCGAAACCGCAGACCGGCGCCGTCCGGATCACCGGCACCCCGACCGTCCGCGTCAAGGTCACCTCCACCGCCGCCGACGGCTCCGCCGTCCTCTTCGCGAAGGTGTACGACGTCGGGCCCGACGGACGGCAGCAGGTGCTGCCCGCCCAGCTCGTCACCCCGATCCGCGTCGACGACGCCAAGGCCGGCCGCAGCGTCACCCTGACCCTGCCCGCGATCGACCACGAGGTGGCGGCCGGGCACCGGCTGCGGCTCGTCCTCGCCGCCACCGACCTCGGCTACGCCTCCCCGACCGTCCCCGCCGGCTACACCGTCGCCGTCGAGGGCCCGCTCACCGTCCCGACCGCGCCCGGCCTCGACACCCAGGCCGCCGCCCTGCCCTGGTGGGTCTGGGGCCTGCCGCTCCTCGGCCTCGCCGTCGCCGCGGCCCTCCTCCTGACCGCCCGCCGCCGCACCACCGCCCCCGCGCCGGACCCCGAACTCGCCTCCGTACCCCTCCAGATCACGGGGCTCTCCAAGAAGTACGCGGGCGGCGACAGGTACAGCGTCAAGGACCTCTCCTTCCGCGTCGAACAGGGCCAGGTCCTCGGCCTGCTCGGCCCGAACGGCGCCGGCAAGACCACCACCCTGCGCATGCTGATGGGCCTCATCCGGCCCGACGAGGGCGAGATCCGGGTCTTCGGCCAGGCCATCCGCCCCGGCGCCCCGGTCCTCTCCCGTGTCGGCTCCTTCGTCGAGGGCGCCGGCTTCCTGCCGCACCTCTCCGGCCGGGAGAACCTCGACCTGTACTGGAAGGCCACCGGCCGCCCCGCCGAGGACGCCCGCGTCGACGACGCCCTGCGGATCGCCAACCTGGGCAGCGCCCTCGAACGCGCCGTACGGACCTACTCGCAGGGCATGCGGCAGCGCCTCGCCATCGCCCAGGCCATGCTCGGCCTGCCGGACCTGCTCATCCTCGACGAGCCGACCAACGGCCTCGACCCGCCGCAGATCCGCGAGATGCGCGAGGTGATGATCCGGTACGCGGCCGAGGGCCGGACCGTCATCGTCTCCAGTCACCTCCTCGCCGAGGTCGAGCAGTCCTGCACCCATCTCGTCGTCATGGACCGGGGACAGCTCGTCCAGGCCGGCCCGGTCGCCGAGATCACCGGCTCCGGCGACACCCTGCTCGTCTCGCTCGCCGCGGAGATCGACGACCCGCTCGTCGAGAAGATCGGCGCCCTCCCGGGCGTCGGCTCCGCCGACCGCGCCGACGGCGGACTCCTCGTCCGCCTCGACGGCACCGACGCGACCACCCTCATCGGCGACCTCGTCCGCCTGGACGTCCCGCTGACCGGGGTCGGACCGCACCGGCGCCTCGAAGACGCGTTCCTGACCCTGATCGGAGGAGGAGCCGCATGAGCGCGCCGACCACCACCAAGGCCACCACCCCGGTCACCGCGCCCCCGGCCGGGACCACCGCCCCCGGCTACCGGGCGGGCCGCACCCTGCCGCTGCGCGTCGAGGCCCTGCGCCAGTGGAAGCGGCGCCGCACCCTGATCATGGGCGGGATCCTCGTCGCCCTCCCCTTCGTGCTGATCGCCGCCTTCGCCATCGGCGGCGCCGGGGACGGCGACCGCAACGGCCGCATCACCCTCATGGACACGGCGACCGCCTCCGGCGCCAACTTCGCCGCGACCTGCCTCTTCGTCTCGGCCGGCTTCCTCCTCGTCGTCCCCGTCGCCCTCTTCTGCGGCGACTCCGTCGCCTCCGAGGCGAGCTGGTCCTCGCTGCGCTACCTCCTGGCCGCGCCCGTGCCCCGCTCCCGGCTGCTCGCCTCCAAGCTCGCCGTGGCGCTCGGCTACAGCGCGGCCGCGATGGTCCTGCTTCCGCTCGTGGCGCTGGCCGTGGGCACGGTCGCCTACGGCTGGGGGCCGCTCCAGCTGCCGACCGGCGGAGCCGTGCCCGCCACGGACGCGGTGCTCCGGATCGGCATCGCCGTCGCGTTCGTCTTCGTCTCCCAACTGGTCACCGCCGGCCTCGCCTTCTGGCTCTCCACCCGCACCGACGCGCCGCTCGGCGCGGTGGGCGGCGCCGTCGGTCTGACCATCGTCGGCAACGTCCTGGACGCGGTCACGGCGCTCGGCGACTGGCGCGACTTCCTGCCCGCGCACTGGCAGTTCGCCTGGATCGACGCGCTCCAGCCGCAGCTGGAGTGGGGCGGCATGGTCAAGGGAGCGGCGATCTCGGTGACGTACGCCGTGATCCTCTTCGCCCTCGCCTTCCGGGGCTTCGCCCGCAAGGACATCGTGTCGTAGAGCCCCCCTGCCCGCTCCCTCACACCCACCCCCTCCGAGCCGCTTCCGCACCCGCGCGGAAGCGGCTCGTCGTGCCGAGGGCCGCCATCAGCTCGCCCACCCGGCGGCTGTACGTCCGCGCCGACATCCCGAGCCGGGCCGCCGCCGTCTCGTCGGTGAGCCCCGACAGGAGCGCGTCCAGGACCGGCCGCAGCTGCGGGGCGAGGTCCCGCGGCGGGGGAGGGGGCGGCGGGACGTAACTCAGTTCCTCGGCCGCCGCCCAGCAGGCGTGGTGCGCCCGGACGAGGGCCTGCACGACCACCGGGTCGCGGATCAGCAGCAGTCCGTTGTACAGCAGTTCCAGATCGAGCGGGACCGCCGCCACCGTCCGGTCCACGACGATCAGTTTGAACGGGATCGCGTCCGTGAGCCGGGCCCGGCCGGGAACCCGGAGCCCGTCCTCGAGCCGCGGCAGGGCGTGCCGGGGCACGATCCGCCGGACCTCGTCGGCCCGCTCCACCGCGGCCCGCATGCACGCTCCCGCCAGCTCCAGGAACGGTCCGGGGATCGCACAGCCCGCGGAGGCGACGGGATCGTCGAAGGTCAGCAGCTCGTGCCGGGTGGAAGCGGCGAGACCGGCGAGCGCGGCGCTGATGCGCCGCGCGCCCCGGACCGGGCGCCCCGCGGGCCGCTGTCCCTCGGTCGCGGCCCGGTTCATCGCCGAACGGGCGAGCATCACGGACCCCGCGCTCTCTGCCACCGCTGACCACCCCCGCCCCTCGATGTCCACTCCATGTACGCATGCGACTGCACACGGTGACAACCCCTGTTGAAAAGGATGGCGAATCCATGCCACCCTCTTCGACCCCCGTCGCCGTTGCCACATCGAGATCCTTCCGCAACTCCCTCGACGGCTCCGTCCGGCCCCTTCGTTCGTCACATTCACAAGTGCCGTACCACGTAGGGGGAGATCGCATGAGTCGACAGAAATCGGTGACGAACCGGCGCCGCGGGGCCCGGTTCACCGCCACGATCGCGGGGCTGCTCGCCGCCGGACTGGCCGTCGGCGGCTGCGGCGCGTCGGACACGGCCACGGACGCGTCACGGGCCGAGGGCGGCCGCGCCGCACCGGGCACCTCCGGGGGCGGCGGGGCCACACAACCGGGGTACGTCGCCCCGGGAACGGCGACACCCGGGGCCGACGCGGCCCCGCCGGGGGAGGGCGAGCAGCGCACCAGGCCGCCGGCCCCCGACTACCTCTCCACCTTCGCCCTCGACGTGGACACCGCCTCGTACGGCTACGCCCGCCGCACGCTCGCCGAGGGCCGGCTGCCCGACCCGTCGACCGTGCGCCCCGAGGAGTTCGTCAACAGCTTCCGCCCCGACTACCCGCGCCCGTCCGACAACGGCTTCGGGGTGAGCCTCGACGGCGCCCGCACCGGCGCCGACGGCTGGTCCCTGGTCCGGGTGGGGCTCGCCACCCGCGCCGCGGACCGGAGCGGCGCCCGCCCGCCCGCCGCCCTCACCTTCGTCGTCGACATCTCCGGCTCGATGGCCGAGCCCGGCCGGCTCGACCTCGTCAAGGAGTCCCTCGGGCTCCTCGCCGGCGAGCTCCGCGACGACGACTCGATCGCCCTCGTCACCTTCAGCGACACGGCCGAGACCCGGCTGCCCATGACGCGCGTCGGAGAGTCCCGCGGCCGGATCCGCGAGGTCGTGGAGTCCCTGGCGACGACCTCGTCCACCAACGTCGAGGCCGGCGTCCGCACCGGCTACGACGTCGCCGTCGAGGGCCGCCGCGAAGGCGCCACCAACCGGGTCGTGCTGCTCTCCGACGCCCTCGCCAACACCGGTGAGACCGACGCGGACGCGATCCTCCGTCGCATCGACGAGGCGCGCACGGCCCACGGCATCACGCTGTTCGGCGTCGGCGTCGGCAGCGAGTACGGCGACGACTTCATGGAGCGGCTCGCCGACAAGGGCGACGGCCACACGACGTACGTCTCCACCTCCGCGCAGGCCCGCAAGGTCTTCGTCGAGCAGCTGCCCGCCCAGGTCGAGCTGCGCGCCCGCGACGCCAAGGCGCAGGTCGCCTTCGACCGGCGGACCGTGGAGAAGTTCAAGCTGGTCGGCTACGAGAACCGGGAGGTCGCCGACGAGGACTTCCGGAACGACCGGGTCGACGGCGGCGAGGTCGGCGCGGGTCACACCGTCACCGCGCTGTACGCGGTGAAGACCCGGCCAGGGGCGACCGGCGACGTGGCCACCGCCACGGTCCGCTGGCTCGACCCGGCGACCCGGGCGCCGCACGAGCGCTCCGGCACGGTCGCGGTCGAGGCGCTCACCGCGGGACTGTGGGACGGCGGCCACGACAGCCTCCAACTGACCGCGATCACCGCCTACTTCGCGGACGCGCTGCGCGGCGGCGAACTGCCGGGCGACCCCGGGCTCAGGACGCTCGCGGAGCGGGCGGAGGCGATCGCGGGACGGTCGGGCTCGGCGGTGGTCCAGGAGCTCGCCGCGGCGGTACGGCAGGCCGAGCGGCTGGCCGGGCCGAGCCGGGATCCGGGCGAAGGCGCCTCGGGGGAGGGCGAGTTGAAGTCGGGTGATCCGTACAGCTGACACGGACACGTGGTTCGTACAGCTAACGCGTACACGTGACCCGTACAGCTGACGTGCGGGGCGGGTGGCGGGCCAGAATGGCCGCATGGCCACCCTGTTGCTCGCCCTCGCCGTCGGATGCACCGGGCTCTACGCCGGTTTCCTGCTGATCTTCCAGACCGGGATCATGCCCGCCCTCGCCAGACTCCCGGACGCGGAGTTCGTCACGGCGATGCGCCGGATCAACGAATGCGTCCCGCGGGCCGTGTTCCTGCTCGTCTTCCTCGGCGTGGTCGCGTTCCCCGCCGCCGCGTTCCTCGTCCCCGCCGACGGGCGGACGGACACCCAGAAGTGGCTGGTCCTGGCGGGGCTCGTGTGCGCGGCCCTCAACCACCTGGTCACCGTCGCCGGGAACGTCCCGCTGAACGTCGCCCTCGCCTCCTCGGAGCACCCGGACGGGGCCGCCGGCGAGGACCCGGCGGCCGTGCGGGCCGCCTTCGAGAAGCGGTGGAACGGATTCCACCGGGTCCGTACGGCCCTGATCGTCATCGCGTTCGGGCTGCTCACCGCCGCCGCCGTGCTCTGAACCGTACCCTCCAGGCGGTTTCTGGCGAGAAATCGCTGTTGAAGATCCTTCAATCATCCGCAAGGACCTTGCGAAAGCGTACCCCTGAGTCCTGAAACAGTCTTTCGGAGGGTGAAGGTCTGAGCCAGTGACGAAATCCTGACGCCGAAATATCCCCTCAAATGGGGTGAAGCACCCCGATATCACGGGTCAGGTTTCCGTACCCCACGGTTTCTTATTGACATGCCTACGGGGGTCTTTTCTAATCAACGAGGGTCATCCCGCGCGCAGACACCGCACAGGCACTGAGGGGGCAAGGTGGACGTCCGGATCCTGGGGGGACTGTCGGTACGGGAGAACGGCACGTCCATCACCCCGACGGCAGCCGCTCCACGCCAGCTGCTCGCCCTGCTCACCGCCAGCGCCGATCAGGTCGTCCCCGTGACCGTCCTGACCGAGGAGCTCTGGCCCTCGGGCGCCCCCCGCGGCGCCCGGGCCGAACTCCAGTCCCATATAACGGAGCTCAGGACGCTCATCGCGAGCGCCCTGCGCGGCGCCCACCAGGCGGAACCCCGGCCGGGCTGGTCCGACCGGCGCACCGCCGACGCGATCCTCGTCTCCCAGCCCGGCGGCTACCGCCTCGACACCGGCGGCGGAGCCCACGACGTCTGGCAGTTCGAGCGGGCGGCCGGCGCCGGCTACCGGGCCATGGAGGCGGGCGACCTCACGCGTGCCGCGCTCCGGCTCGGCGAGGCCCTCGCCCTGTGGCGCGGCGAGCCGTACGCGGGCGTGGCGGCGGGCCCCCGGCTGCGCCGCGAGATCGAGCGCCTCGAAACGTCCCGCCTGAGCGTCCTCGACCAGTGGGTCGAGGCGCAGCTGGGCCTCGGCCACCACGCCGAACTGCTCTCCGAGCTCCCCGGGCTGGTCGCCCGCTACCGCACCAACGAACCCCTGCACGCCCACTACATGGCCGCCCTGCTCCGCTCCGGCCACCACGACGAGGCCCTCGCCACGTACGAGCGACTGCGGGCGAACCTCGCCGGGGAGAGCGGCATGGAACCCTCGGCGCGCCTGCGCCGGCTCCACCGCTCGGTCCTGGCCGTGCGGGAGACCGCGGGCCGCTCCGTCTTCGGCGCCCAGGGGCCCGTCCGGACGCCCGGCCGCCTCCCCGCCCGCACGGCGGCCCACCTGCTCGCTGCCACGCCGGCCCACCTGTCGGCCACCGCCCCGGCTCACCTGCTCGCCGCCGCGTCGGCCCACATACCCGCCCAGTACACCCCCGTCAGGTCCCGTCCCGTCCCGGTGGGTTCCCTCGTCTGAGCGATGCGGGAACCAAGTACGTCAGGTCGCCGTTGTGGACGTGCGGCAGGTCGTTGTTGACCGACTCCCGAAGCCGAATTACTTTCGGTGAACAGGACGGGTTTCCACCGGGGTGCCCTATTTCGCTCTACTACGGGGGTGGAGGCCATGACCTCGCACGGCGCGGACGCAGCCGGCGGCGCCGACGCGCTGCTCACGGTCCTCGAACTGCTCGCCGGACAGGCCCCGCCCGCCCGTTTCGAGGCGCTCCTCGACGAGGCCCGCCTGACCGGTCTCTCCGGCGACGGACTCGACCGGCTGGAGCGGGCCGTGAAGCTCGCCGCCGAGGTCCGCTCCGGACGCGAGGACGACGTCCGCCGTGAGGCCGGACTCGCCGCCCTCACCGACACCGCACGCGATCTGACCTTCTCGTACGACCTCGACAGCCTGCTCCGCGTCATCACGCGCCGGGCCCGCCGGCTCCTCGGCCTCGACATGGCCTTCGTCACCCTGCGGGGACAGCACGGCAGCTGCTACGTCCACACCACCGAGGGCGCCCGCGCCGGACTCGACACCGGCACCGGCCGGCCCGCCGGACCGCGCCTCGCCCCCGGGTTCAGGATCGCCGAGGGATACGGACTCGGCGGCGCCGTACAGCTCCACGGCGAGCCCGTCTGGACCGCCGACTACCTCGCCGACGAGCGCTTCGCCCCCTCGGGCTCCCTCGACGCGGGCGTCCACGCACCGGCCTTCGACGAGGCCGCCGAGGCCGCCTTCCGCGCCGAGGGACTCCACGCCGTCATGGCCGCGCCGCTGCGCAGCGGCGACACGGTGATCGGCGCGCTCTACGGAGCGGACCGACGCGTCCGCGACCACACCTCCGAGGAACTCGCCCTCCTCACCGCGCTCGCCGACCTCGCCGCCCTCGCCGTCGAGAAGGCCGGACTCCTCGACCGGACCCGCGCCGAGGTCTCCGAACTGGAGCGGGACAGCGCCCGCGTACGGACCAGCCTCACCCGGATGCGGCACGTCAGCGAGGCCCACAGCCGCATCATGAACCTCGTCCTCGCGGGCGGCGACCTCGGGAACGTCGCCAAGGCCGCCGGCGACGCCCTCGACGCGACCGTGCTCATCCGCGACCAGGGCGGCCGCGCCCTCGCCGGCGGGGAGATCCCCGGCCTGGACGAGGAGGCCGTCGCGAAGGCCTCGCTCGACGCGCACGCCCGCCGCCGCCCGGTCCTCGCCGAGGACGACACCTGGGTCGCGCCCGTCATCGCGGGCTCCGAGGACCTCGGCGGTCTGGTGATCCGCGCCGCCGGCGGCCTCACCGGCGAGGACGAGCGGCTCCTCGAACTCGCCGCGCAGTCCGTCGCCTTCCTCCTCCTCATGCGGCGCTCCACGGCCGTCGCCGAGGGGCCCGTACGCGACGAGCTCCTCGACGACCTCATCGCCGACCCGCCGCACGCGCCGCAGCAGATCGCGCAGCGGGCCCGCCGCCTCGGCGTCGACCTGCGCCGGCCGCACGTCCTCGTGCTGGCCCGCCCGGAGGGCGGCGAGCAGGGCCGGGCAGTCGTGTGGGCGTCCTCGTACGCGTACCGCCTCTCCGGCCTGAAGACCGTGCAGGGCGGCTGCCTCGTGCTGCTGCTCCCGGGCATCGACGCCTCCGGCGCCGCCAAGGCCGTCGCCGCCGAACTGTCCCCGCTGCTCGGCCATCCCGTCTCCGTCGCCGCCGCGGGACCCGCGACGAGTCCGGACGGCGTCGGGCGGATGCACCAGGAGGCCCAGCGCTGCCTCGACGCGATGAGCGCCCTGGGCGGCACCGGTTCGGCCGCCTCCGTGCACGACCTGGGCTTCCTCGGGCTGCTGCTCTCCGACGACCACGACGTGGAGGGCTTCGTCGAGGGGGCGATCGGGCCCGTGCTCGACTACGACGCCGAGCGGTTCACCGACCTCACGCGCACTCTGGAGGCGTACTTCGCCTCCGGCGGCAGCCCGACCAACGCGGCCGAGGCGCTGCACGTCCACCCCAACACGGTCTCGCGCCGCCTGGAGCGGATCGGCGAACTCCTCGGCCCGGAGTGGCAGAAGCCGGGCCAGGTCCTGGAGGTCCAGCTCGCCCTGCGCCTCCAGCGCACCCGCGAGGTCCTGGCCCGGGGCCGGACCGCCACCGACACCCCGTAGGGGGGCCGGTGGGGTGGCTAGCGGGGAGCCGATGGGGTGCCCCCCGCCGGCTCAGCTCGCCGAGCGGCGCGACGCGTATCCGGAGTCGTAGGCCGCGTCCCAGTCCGAGGTGGCCAGGAGTGTCGCCGCGTGGGCCGCCGAGGCCAGCGTGATGTGACGGTGCCAGCCGCGGAACGAGCGGCCCACGAAGTCCCGCAGCCCCGCCCCCTCGCCGACCTCCGTGAAGTCCCGCTCCACCCGGCGCGCGAGCTTGGTCAGCCGCAGCAGGGAACCGACGGGGGAGCCGGCCAGATCGCTGATCCACACCCGGGCCGGGGCCCGCCGCGGATCGTCCCACTCGCCGAGCAGCACCAGCGGCCGCATCCGCTCCCCGCCCGGGGTGGGCAGCGCGACCCGTACGGCCGTGGCGAGCGACGTCCGCGACGTCCGCACCCCGGCCACCGTGTCCACCCAGCTCACCGGCCTGCGCAGGCCCTTGAGCGACTCCAGGATCTGCACCGCCGACAGCGGCCCCGCGCCGAAGCCCGGCAGCGAGCGGTCCGCGATCGCCAGCCGGGAACCCGCGCCGATCCGCGCCACGACCGGCACCCCGGCCCCGGCGAGCCGGGTCAGCGCCGCACGGCCCGCCCCGCCGCGGATGTCGAGGAGCACCGGCTTGCGGGTGACGTCCGTCCAGCGGGCGGTGTCGAGCGCCGCGGCGACCGCGCACTCCTCCAGCGTCTCCTCGCCGGCCTCCTGGGGAACCTCCGCGCGGTCGCGCCGCGTACGGTCGTTGACCCAGGGGTCCGGCAGGAAGAGCCGCCAGTTGACCGGGACGCTCAGCTCGTCGCTCGCGAACCACACCCCGAACGCCTGCTGACCGTGGAAGACCTGACCGCGCTCCGGGTCGAAACGCCGGTCCACGCCCACCGAGTGCTCCCCGGCCTTCGGGATCGGCATCGGCCGTACCACCCAGGCCTGCGGGCAGCTGTTGCGCTCCAGGTACCGGGCGAGCGCGGCCCGCATGGGCTGCCAGTCCCAGGTGGAGCTGGAGACGAAGTGGTGCAGGCTCTGCTCGGCGGCCGGCCCGCCTATCTGCGCGGCGATGTTACGGATCGACTTGCGGCCCTGCGCGGTGAGCAGGCCGTGCAGGTACTGCTCGGCCTTCAGGCGCTGGTCGCGGCGCGGGAAGCCGGAGAAGAGCGCGGAACACAGCTCGGCGTAGGCCTCCTCGCCGGAACCGGCCACACCGACGGGCCTGGCGACGCTCCGGGGAACCGTCAAGGACGAGACGGCCCCGGTGGTGGCCCTGCGCTTGGTTGCGACGGATGTACTCACGACACTCCTGCCCGAAGGTTGCGCAGCTCCCTCCCGCTGCTCCACCACCGTCGCCCGTACCCGCCTCCCGGGACGAGGTGTACCCGGCACCCGAATCGGCCGCCGAATGGTGGCCGGACCACCTCCCCCCGTGTCACCCCAGCTCACAGCCGTCACCGCGACCCCACCGCAGAGCCCTCTCACGGCCGTCCGGAATACCCCGAGGGGGGATCTGACAGACTCACCGGCACCGCTTTGACCCGTCGCGCGGAGTGGCCGGACCATCGCAGAGCGAGGCCGCACAGGCCGGCTCACGGTTAATGCCCCAGGCCGGGAACCGCGCCTGTGCGCCTCGCCTCGACGTCCCCTTAACCTGGGGATATGGAACCGCGCGGACAGCTGCCGGTCGTCGGGGCGGTCGCCGTCGGCGGCGCCCTCGGCGCGGCCGCCCGCTATGGCGCCACGCTCCTCTGGCCCACCCCGGCCCACGCCTTCCCCTGGACGACCTTCACCGTCAACCTGGCCGGCTGCGCCGCCCTCGGGACCCTGATGGTCCTCGCCACCGAGGTCGTCACCGCCCCGCACCCGCTCCTTCGGCCCTTCCTCGGCACGGGCGTCTGCGGCGGGTTCACCACCTTCTCGACGTACACCCTCGACACCCAGCGGCTGCTGAGCGCGGGCGACCCGACGCGCGGCCTGCTCTACCTCGGCGCGACCGCGCTCACCGCGCTCGCCGCCGTCTGGGCGGGCGTCGCCGCGACCCGGACCGCACGGGCCAGGGCACAGGAACGGGCGAGGGGGTGCTGATGACCCGACTCACGGGCCGGGCCCTGCGGCTGACGGTCCTCATCGGAGAGAACGACACCTGGCACCACCGGCCGCTCTCCACCGAGATCGTGCACCGGGCCCATGTCTCCGGCCTCGCCGGCGCCTCCGTCTTCCGCGGCGTCGAGGGGTTCGGCGCCTCCTCCCGCATCCACACGTCCCGCCTCCTCTCGCTCAGCGAGGACCTGCCGGTCGCGATCCTGATCGTGGACACGGAGGAGCGGATCCGCGCCTTCCTGCCCCAGTTGGACGAGCTCGTGGAGGAGGGGCTGGTGATCCTCGACGACTGCGAGGTCGTGCGGTACGTCGGTCGGGAGCGCCAGGAGTGAACTGGCTGCTCGTCATGGCCGGAGCCGCCGTCGGCGCGCCCCTGCGCTATCTGACGGACCGGGCGGTCCGGGCCCGGCACGACTCCGTCTTCCCCTGGGGCACGTTCGCCGTGAACGTCGTCGGCTCGTTCGTGCTCGGGGTGCTCACCGGTGTCGCCTCCGCCCGTCTTCACCTGCTGCTCGGGGTGGGCCTGTGCGGGGCGCTGACGACGTACTCGACCTTCTCGTACGAGACGCTGAAGCTGTACGAGGACGGGGCGAAGGGGTACGCGGCGCTGAACGTGACCGGGAGCCTGGCCGCCGGACTCGGAGCCGTATGGCTGGGAGTCGAGACGGCGGCCAGGCTCTGGTGATCAGCCGCCTCAGGCGGTGATCCAGTCGCTGGTCGCGATCACCGGCTGCACCCCGTCACGGTGGGCGGTGCCCTCGATCAGGCCGTGCATCCGGTCGGCCGCGAAGTACACCTCGTTGTCGTTCTTCAGACCGAACGGCTCCAGGTCAACGGCGGCCGGCGGTGGCCGGCAACGGCGGCCGGCAGAGGCGACAGGTACGTCAGCGTGTCGGGAACACCTTCGTCTCGACCACGGGCAGGCCCTTGGCCCACCAGTGGTCGTAGCGCCGGTAGACCAGCGGGTCCCGGTCCGCCAGGAACGCCCCGAGGGTCTCCGCCTCACCGACCAGCTCCTCCCAGGCCCGCGCCGGGAGCGGCCGGAACGCCGAGGCCTCGATCCCGCCGTCGACCGGCCGCCACACTCCGGCGACGTACCCGTCGACGAGCAGGGTCGGCAGGACGTCGCCGTTCACGCGGATCACGGACCTGCGGTACTCGGGCGGGATGACGCGGCCGCGGTCGGCGTACGCCAGCATGACGCTGTCCCACATGGCCATCAGCCGGGCCGGGGCGTGGACGTCCTCGTCGGGCAGGGCCGCCCCCGGCACGTCGTACAGCACCACCCCCTCGGGCCCCTCAAGACGGTCGACCCGGCCGTCGAGCGTCGCCAACGCCTCCCGTATCCGGCCCCTTTGCGTCATGGAGAACTGCGCGATGTCCGCGACGGACGCCGGCCCGAACCCCTCCAGATAGCGCCGGACGAGCACCGCGAGGCCCGCGGCGACCGCGTCCGGATCGGTGCGCTCCGGCAGTTCGTCCGCCGTGACGAACGCCTGCGCGGTGCCGTACGACCACGGCGGTCCCGTCGGGGCGTGCCACAGCGGCGCGTACTGCCGGATCATCCGCCAGGCCACGGACTCCACCGGCCCGCCGCGGCCCTCCTCCAGGCGGCGCAGCATCTCGGCGCCGGTCCGCGCCCGCTCGGCGTACGCGAGGAGCCCGGGCAGCAGCGCGTCGGCGTCGGCCGGGGTGAACCCCGCCGCCCTGAACCGGTGGTCGCCGAGCCGCGAACCGCGCAGCGTCGGCTCCATGCCCTCCCGGAAGGCGCGGTAGTCCTCGACGTGCACCATGTGCAGCGTCAGCCGCATCAGGGTCGACCGCACCGCCCTGAAACCCTCCACCGCCCCGTCGAGCAGGCCCGGTTCAAAACCCGCGACGCGGTTCCAGAGAGCCACGTACGGCGAACCCGGCTGCTGCGCCTGGAGGGCGACCACCCGCCGCAGGGCCTCCTCGACGCCGACCGGAGCCCGCTCCAGGAGCAACTGACGTGCGAGAGTGGCGCGGTTGAGGGCGCCCGGGGTGATCATCATGGCCCGATTCTCGCTCCCGAACAGGCGGGACACGTACTGTCCCGACATGGGATCGACCTCGACAGCCCCGACACACATAAGGAAGCGGGCGGCCGGCGGCCCGGCGCCGACGCCGCGGCCGACTCCGCCCGTGCCCCCGCGCCGGACCGTGTTCCGGTCGCGGTTCGGGTCCTGGTTCCGGCCCTGGATCCGGTCCCTGACCCGGTCGCTCCGCGGGCGGGCTGCGGTCCTCACACTGCTCTGCTTCCTCGTCTGCTTCGGGCTCGGGATGCAGTCCTGGACGGCCCTGCGGCTCACGGGCTTCGACCTCGGGATCTTCGACCAGGGGGTGCGCGCGTACGCGCACTTCGAGCTGCCGAGGTCGCCGATCAAGAACGTGCACCACGAGTTCCCGCCCGGCTTCTCGCTGCTCGGCGACCACTTCACCCCGGCGCTCGCGCTCCTCGCGCCGCTCTACTGGGTGTGGGACGACCCGAGGGTCCTCCTCTTCGCGCAGGCCGCGCTGTTCGCGGCCGGTGTGCCGGTGGTCCGGCGCATCGCCCGGCGCTGCTTCGCGGGCGCGGGTGACGGTGCGGGCGCGGGCGCAGGTGACGGCGCGGGCGCGGGCGCGGGCGACGGCGCGGGTGACGGCGCCGATCCCTTGGTCGTCCGCCGCGCCGCCGACCTCGGCGGGCTGGTGTACGCCCTGGGCTGGCCGCTCCTCAACTCCTCCTACAACGGCTTCCACGAGGTGGCCTTCGCGGTGCCGTTCACGCTCCTGATGCTGGAACGGGGACTGGCCCGCCGATACGGGGCGGCGGCCTGCTGGGCGCTCCTGCTCTGTACGGCGAAGGAGGACATGGGCCTGGTGGTCGGCGCGTTCGGCCTGGTCCTGGCGGTACGCGCGCACCGCGCGGGCGACCGCGCGGGCCGGGCGACGGGCGCGGCCCTCGCGCTCGCCGGGCCCCTGATCTCCGCCGTCGTCATCGCCCGGTTCATCCCGGCGATGGGCGGCCCCGAGGGCTACTACTGGTCGTACGGCGGTCTCGGCGCCGACCCGGGCGCCGCGCTGACCCACGTCCTCACCGCCCCGTGGGTGCTGCTCCAGGTCTCGGTCACACCCCTCGCCAAGGTCGCCATGGTGGCCTGGATCCTGGGCTCCCTCGCCCTGCTGCCGCTCGGCTCGCCGACCTTCCTGCTTGCCGTGCCCCTCCTCGCGGAGCGGGTCCTCTCCGACAACCCGAACCACTGGCCGGTGATCAACCACTACGACGCGTTCCTGTGGCCGATCCTCGTCGCGGCGTCCCTGGAGACCCTGGCCCGCCTCCACAAGAACCGTGCGGCGCTGAGGAGATGGGGGCTCGCCGCGCTGGCGCTCTCCTCGGCGGCGGCCGTCACCCTCGGCCTCGGTCTCCTCGTACGCCCGGACCAGTGGCGCCCCAGCCCGGACAAGCGTCCCCTCGCCACGGCGGCGGAACGGGTGCCGGACGGCGCGACGGTGGAGGCCGACAACACCATCGCCCCCCGCCTGACGGCCCGTACGCACGTGGTCATCGCCGACGGGACACCGCGGGGCGCGGACTGGGTCCTCCTCCGCGTGGAGAACAGGACGTTCCCCTTCGCCTCGACGGAGGACCAGAGCGCGCGCGTCGCACTCCTCCTGGCCCACGGCTACACGGAGGTCTGGCGCCAGGACGGATCGGTTCTGCTCCACCGCGCCACCCGCGTCCCGATCCCCGGCGCGCACGTCCCCGGCCCGGACAGCACCCCGATCCGCGAGGCCGTCCCGGAGGACGTGGGCGCCGACCTGCTGCTGCGCTAGGTCGTGTCCGGAAAGTCCCGCCTGAGCCGCGGCGCCTGGCACGCGCGGCGCCGGCCGGGTGTCGCCGCCGGTTCACCGGCTCCACGCCCGCAGGTCACGCGCCCCTCACCGGCCCTCGTGACGATCAGCGGCATGACCTTCACCTCGCGGGCCTCGCGCCCCGCCGCGGCCGCTTCGGCGATCGCCCTCGCCGTCGCCGTCGCGCTCCTCGCCCCGACCTCCCCGGCGTACGCCGCCGCCAACGCCGTACCGACGTACGAGGTGAAGATCAACCTCACCGCGGCGGCCCTGGACTCGGCGTACGCCCCGAGCGCGGCCGTCAAGACGGCGTTCGGCATCACCGGCTCCGCCAAGGTCCGTTCGTACAGCTACTACGACACCGACGGCCTGGCCCTCGACGCCCAGGGGTGGAGCGTCCGCCTCCGCCACAAGAGCGGCTCCTCGTTCGAGGAGACGTACAAGAAGCGGTTCCCCGTCACGAACGGCGACATCAACGCCGCCCTCACCGCGGCCAACGCCGCCGGCTTCGACAGCGGCGACACCAACTACGAGGCCGAGATCGACTGGGGCTACGCCAAGCAGACCCTCAGCTTCAGCAACGAGAAGAGCCACAGCGCGAGCGGCTACTCGGGCACGGCGATGCCGTCGAGCACGACGGGCCGCACCTGGCTCGTCAACGACATCCCCGGCAAGCTGGAGGACTGGGGCAGCGCCGACTGGGGCCGGAACACGCTCCAGCTCTCCCGCGCGCACGGGCCGGTGACCTCCAAGGTGTACGGCGGCGCCTGGGGCCCGTCCGACGACGCGAGCATCGAGGTGCTGCCTGTCGTCGGAGCGGGCGGCACGGGCACGGAGTACGTCGTCGAGCTGTCGTTCAAGACCGACTCGTACGCCGACGCGGCCGACCTCCACGAGGACGCCATCGCCGTCGCGGAGGCCAACGGCTGGCTGTACCACGGCGACATCCTCAAGACGCGGCTGATCCTCGACCGGTACTGATCTCCGACCGGTACTGATCTCCGACCGGTACTGATCTCCGACCGGTACCGATCCTCATACCGGTACTGACGGGTAGTGCGTCGGAGACGCGCGTTCACCCAGGACTCACCCGGTCGTCGCGCACACGTGGCCGGGCGTTGCGCGCGGAATCGCACCATGAGCCCGCGCCCAGCCCCCTCGCCAGTGACTTTCCCCGCACGTACACCAGGGAGTTCAGTTGAATCCGCGTCTCCTGCGCCGGCCCGCCGCCGTGGTGCTTCCCGTCTCCGCCGCACTCGCGCTCTCGGTGGTGGTGGGGACGGCCGACGCGACGCCGGCGCACCACGACACCGGCGCGCGGGTCGTCTCCACCTCGACCCTGCCTGACCTCCCGCTCGCCGCCTTCAGCAACGGCCTGCTGCCCGGCAGCGTCGACGACGACCGGGGCGTCGACCTCGGCGGCATCGGCAGTGACCTGTACCCGGCCGAGCGGCCCGGCGAGTACTGGACCGTCACCGACCGCGGCCCCAACGGCCAGATAGCCGTCGGCAAGGACAAGCGCCGGACGTTCCCCGTGCCCGGCTTCGACCCGGCCGTCGTGAAGATCCGCGCGGTCGGCGGCCGCGTCCAGGTCCTGAAGTCGATCCCGCTCACCACGGCGTCCGGCGCCGCCGTCACCGGCCTGCCCAACCAGCCCGGCCGCGACGAGGCCCCGTACACGTACGACGCCTCGACCCCGCTCCCGTACAACCCCAACGGCCTGGACACCGAGGGCATCGTGCGGGACCGGGACGGCAGCTTCTGGCTCGTGGACGAGTACGGCCCGTCGCTCGTGCACGTCTCCCCGAAGGGCCGGGTCCTCGCGCGCCACGTCCCCAAGGGCCTCGGCCTCACCGGCGCCGACTACCCGGTGATCGAGTCGCTCCCGTCGATCTTCCTCCAGCGCAAGACCAACCGCGGCTTCGAGGGCCTCGCGCTGCTCCCCGGCGGCGATCTGGTGATGGCCCTGCAGAGCCCGCTGCTCAACCCCGACAAGGCCGCGGGCGAGAACTCCCGCACCACGCGCCTGCTGCGCTTCTCGACCCGTACGCACGAGGTCACCGGCGAGTACGCGTACCGCTTCGACCCGGTCGAGGTCGTCGAGCCCGGCCAGACCAAGACCGCCGAGCTCAAGATCTCCGCCCTCGTCGCCCTCGGCGGCGACCGCCTCCTCGTCCAGGAGCGCACCGACAAGGCCTCCCGGGTGTACGAGGTGAACCTCCGACGCGGCACGGACATCCTCGGCACCACCTGGGACACCCCCGCCGGCCCCACCCTGGAGCAGCTCGACGACGCGGCGTCCGCCGAGGTCCCGGTCCTCTCCAAGAGCCTGGTCGTCGACCTGAACACCGTCGAGGGAGTCCCCGGCAAGATCGAGGGCATCGCCCTCGAAGGCCGCTCGACGCTCGTCCTGCTCAACGACAACGACTTCGGCATGACGGACGGCCCCGCGGCCTTCGACGCGGCGGGCCGCCTGGTGGACAGCGGCGTGGAGACCACCCTGGTCCGCGTCCGCCTGCCGCGCCCGGTCCGCTGACGACGTCGAGCGCGTGAGGCGCCACGGCTACGCTCCGGGGATCAACTCTGGCGGAAGGAGGCGCGCGTGGATCTCACCGGGCGCACGATGGTGATCACCGGGGCCGGGCGGGGACTCGGGCGGGCGGCGGCCTTGAAGGCGGGCCGGGCGGGGGCGCGCGTGTTCGTGTCCGCGCGGTCGGCGGCGGCGGCCCGGAGCGTGGCCGACGAGGTGGCGGCCGACTCCGGGGCGAGCGCCGAGGCGTTCGCCTGCGATCTGGCGGACCCGGCCTCCGTACGGGCCTTCGCGGACGGAGTCGCCGCCCACACCGGCCACGTGGACGTGCTCGTCAACAACGGCGCCCGCTACCTGCCGGGCCCCGACCTGTGGGACGCCGACGACGACGCGATCACCGACACCGTCGCCTCCGGGGCCACCGGCACACTGCTGACGGTCAAACACTTCCTGCCGCTGCTGCGCGCCTCCGCAGGCGCCGACGTGGTCAACCTGGTCTCGTCGGCCGCGGAGACGCGGAACCACCGTTCCCAGGCGCACCCCGCTTTCTACGCGGCCAAGGCCGCCCAGGCCGGCTTCGCCGACATCCTCTCCGAACGGCTCCGCCCCGAGGGCATCCGTGTCATCTCGCTCTACCCGCCGGACTTCACGGACGGCGACCCGCTCCACCCGGCCTGGGACCAGGCGCCCCGGACCGCGGGCGATCCGCTGACCGCCCAGTCCGTGCTCGACTGCCTCCTGTTCGCGATCGGGCAGCCGCGGGACTGCTTCATCCGCTCCTTCCACTTCGAGCAGATGTAGGCGCGCTCACCCGCGGGCACCGCATGTGACTCACGTCACATGCGGTGCCTGTCAGGAATCGGGACGCTGCTCCGCTCAAGTCACCGAGAGCCAAGCGAACCGACAGGAGCGAGACATGAAGCACCACATCGTCGTCCTCGGAGCCGGCTACGCCGGGGCCTACGCGGCAGGGACCCTGGCCCGCCGGCTGTCCCCGCAGGACACCGAGATCACCGTGGTCAACGCCGAGCCGGACTTCGTCCAGCGGCTGCGGCTGCACCAGCTCGCGGCCGGCCAGGAGATCGACGCTCCCTTGCTCGCCGACGTCTTCGCGGGCACGGGGATACGGCTGCGCCTGGGCCGTGTCACGGCCGTCGACCCCGAGCGCCGGACCGTCGCCGTGGCCGACGCCGACGGCGGCGGCGAACTGGGCTACGACACGCTTCTCTACGCGCTCGGCAGCCACGGCGACGACCGCGGCGTCCCCGGCGTGGCCGAGCACGCCCCGGCGCCCGGCCCGAGGAGGTCGTGGCGATCGACGTCGGGGACGTACGTCTGCCCGATGCGGAGGCCGCGGACCAGTGGGGGGAGTTGCTGCTCCACACCGCTCACCCTGAGGTCGGGAAGCAGTGGACGGACACGGGTGAGGTACGCGAGGAGCGCGGGCTCAAGGGGCGGGCAGCGGACGACACCCGCACGGTGCCCTGTCGTCCCGCTCTGACGCGGATCCTCCGGGCCCACATCGAGAAGGAAGGGCTCAAGCCCGGTGACCTCTTGATGCAGGGGGAGAAAGGGGGAGACCTCGCCGGATCCGTGATCCGCCGAGCGTGGCGGCGGGCTCGAAAGGAAGTGCTCACTTCGTACGAATTCGGGACCCCGCTCGGTCGCCGTGTGTACGACCTCCGGCACACCTGCCTGACGAACTGGCTCAACGCCGGCGTTCCGGCCGCGACCGTGGCCGAGTGGGCGGGCAGCAGCGTCCCCGTTCTCCTCACCACGTACGCCCGATGCATCGACGGGCAGCTCGACGACCTGAAGCATCGGATCGAGCAGGCGGGGGAGCTGCCGGATCCGGCCGCGGCGAGGGCCTGAAAATTTCCCCGCGTATTCTCCGCAGCCACCCGCAGAAACCCGGTATCAGCCGGACAGCGTCGGACGCGTCCCGACCCCACCAGGGGGCGCGTCCGGCCTCTCGGTCGCGCCTCGAATGTCGCTCTGACCAGCAAAAAGACCCTCCCGAAGGAGGGTCTTCCGTCGTGCGCCCCCGGCAGGACTCGAACCTGCGGCCAAGTGCTTAGAAGGCACTGGGTGGGTGGGGGAGCGGGGTGGCTCTGACCTGCGCGGATGCGGCCGGTAGCCGGGCGCCGCCGAAAACTTCGGGCGTTTTCGGGACGGCTGGACTGTCGGTGGCTCCGGATAGCGTGCGGCGCATGGGAGCGAAGACGGCGCTACTGGCGTACGCGGACAGAGATGTGGCCTCGGTGCTGAAAGCGGCCAGTGAGCCGACAGCCGAGGACACGGCGGCGCTGATCGCCCGGGTCTTCCCAGGCTGTCGTGCGGAGCTGACGGAGGGTGAGGTCCTGGGAGAGGCGACGTACCCGCCGGACGGCCTCACGTACGCGGCGAGCTTCACGGGCGTGGACATGGTCTGCGACCGGCGCTTGATGTTCGACCGCCCGTCGGAGTTGCCGGCGCACCTCCTGGAAGCGACAGCAGGACGCCGCGTGATCCTGCACGCGATGCACAGCGTCTCGGACTGGCTCGCCTTCGCGGTCTGGGAGGACGGCCGTCTCTGCCGCTCGCTGAGCCTCTCGCCGGACGGCGGCATCGTGGAGAACATCGGCGACCCGTTCCCCTTCGAGACGCCCTACTGGACGGGTGAGCGTCCCGTGGAGTTCGACCCGGAGTGGGACGAGGAGCCGTACGCCCTGCCCTTCCACCCCCTGGAACTGGGCAATGAAGCCCTGCGCGCCTTCTTCGGCTTCCTCCTGGAAGGCCGGCCCTTGCCCGAGGACGTCGACCCGGACGAGGTCCCAATGCTCGGTTTCCGCCTGTTCGCCGACAGCAATGAGCCGAGCAGATGACATCGCCCAGACGATGACATCCGCCTGAGATAGGTTGACGATTCACGTCTGCAAGGGGGGGTGCGACGGTGGCCGGTCTTGCTCCGGACGTCAAGTTCATCGCGGAGGGAATGATTCGCGGCTCCATGGGGCTTCTCGACACGATGCGGGGAGCGCGTGACACGGCTATCGCCGTCGGCCACGAACTGGCGCGGCAACACGGGATGGCAGGGGGCGACGAAGCCGGGCGAGCCTTCGCCAAGGTGTACGTCTCGGCAGCCTCCGCGACGCTCGACAAGATGGGCTTCAGCTCGTACGTCCTTGGCGAGACGAGCAAGGGGCTGATGCGCAACGCCCGCGAGTTCATGGCCGAGGAAAGCCGACAAGTCTCTGCCTTCCTGGGGCGGCAGGCCGACCTCACGGCGGGAATGGGCGACCCCGGCGCCGACTGCACCGAGAACTACCTCGGGCTGGGCCAGGAGCTCCCCGAAGTGGTGGGGGAGACCGCCTGGTACGAGCAGTACGCCCCCAGCGGCGGCAGTGACCGCTTCCGTGGCTCGCCGGAGAAGATCCGGGACGTCGCCGGCTCCTGGCGTCACGCCGGGGTGCTCATGCAACGCTTCCTGGAAGACGCGCAGACCTACGCCCTCACCGCGAGCAAGGCACACTCCGGCGAGGCCGCCGACGCCTTCCAGACGTACGTCAAGTACAGCGTCGGTCTTACCTGCCCTCCGGCGAAGGCGGAGGAAGGCGAGCCACTGGTGACGAATCTCGTCGCCGCCTGCACGCAGATAGCCAAGGCATGCGACCGGTACGCCGAGCACGTGGAGGCTGCCAAGGGGAAGATCGCCGAGCGCAAGATGGACCTCTTCGCGGTCGACATGCCCTGGGACCAGCCGATGTTCGGGGGCAACGGATACGACGGCGGACTGCTCGATGCCGTGCTCGGGGACTCCTGGATCCGGGACCTCGGCTCCGTGGGACATGCACTGGACTCGTCCGCCGCACGCATCAAGCTCCCCGCGGCCGATCCGCCGGCGGCGCCCGCCATCCCCGGACTCCCGTTCCTGCCGCCCCTCATCCCCGCGCCGATTCCCGTACCCGTCCCGGTCGTCCTCGCGTCGTACACCGGGCAGGTCCCGGCGCTGGCTCCGATGATCAACCCAGTCGACCCGGGTATCTCCTTCGCCGACCCGATTCCGCCGGTCCCTGGGACGACCCGTCTGCTCACCGCGGCAGAGCAGCAGCAGTTCCGCGCGTGGACGAATAACCTCCGACCCGGCGGCCTGGCCGGCGGCGGTGGCCCGGCGGCCCCGGACAACGCCTACCAGCTCCGCGTGGCCGGCTACCCCGAGCGGGAAGTGCCGTTGCTCGGGAGCAAGCGCGGACTCATGGTGGACGGCATACGCCCCCTCGACGGCCATCTCGTCGAGGCGAAGCACGTACGGGACCCGGACTGCACGAAGAAGAGCTTCCGCACCCTCGACCGAGTCGAAGAGACCCTGACGAAGCCCGTCAAGATCAACAACCAGGGGAAGATCTCATGGGACCCCGTCGTCGACTCCATGTACGCGGGTGACGAGAAGGAACTCGTCCGCTACAAGCAGGCCATGGCCAACCCCGCGAACAACGAGATCAGGGGCTTGGAGATCGTGACGAACGGACGGGACAACGCCGTCTACTGGCAGTCCATGATGGCGATGACGGGCACGCCCGGCTCGACGCGGTACGTCCCCTGAGCACAAGGAAGACCATGGCCACGGAACGAAACATCCGGACGAACTTCGCCTTCTATCCCCCCGAGGGGGACGGCGGAGCCTGGCACGCCACACTGGACTCCCTGGAACGGGCGCTGCGCGAGGCATTTCCCGACCCCACCATCGGGCACCGGAGGTCCGGCGTCCACGAGATGACCGTGCTGGACTTCGAGATCGAGCTGGCGCCGGACGTGTGGCTGGACGGCACCGCGGCCATCACCGAGCCCGACTACGCCTACATCACCCTCACCGACGTAACCGCGGACGAAGCCGGCGCCTTCGCCGTCTGGCTGCGCGACTCCTTCGCCCCAGCGCCCAACCTCGTGCGCTTCGCCAGCAGCCTCGCCATGGCGAACGGCGAGGACACCCCCTCACCGCTGCCGACCGAAGGGGGCCGCGAAGACATCGGCGACCTGCTGCGCCGGCACCTCGACACATTCGACTACTGACGGGGCAGGACCTCGACTCCGGCGATCATCGAATCGAGGGCCTTGCTCGCCACATCTGCAATGCGACTCGCGAATGCTACGACTCCGAGCCACGGCCCGACTGGCAGAGGACTCCGACATCCCTGCCCTCATCCAGAGCATCGCTAATGGATCGTCCCCGGCATAGTGGCGACTCGACGCATTGATCCGCGGGCAGACGGACGACTGACCGACCCCAGACCTGCGGGCAACGCAGGCCGGGAGCCAGCGATCTCCGGGTGGCTCAGGTTGGAATCGCGCCGGGTTGGGGCTGGGCGGGTATTGGTGGGCTGGCGGCGGGTGAAGTGACCCCTCAGGTCCCGACACTTCCGTTTTATGCCGCGAGGCTCAGCCGTTGATGGCAGCGGACCCTCGCCTGGTACGGCGTGATGTAGC